>JBLMXE010000157.1:0-4071 GCA_050257615.1 Chlamydiota bacterium
ACCAACTGGCCGACCGCCGCCATCTTTTCCGCATGCATCAGCTTCGATTGCATCAGGGCGGTGTCGGAGATGTCGGTCATGACCACCACGATGCTGTTCACTTCGCCCTGCTCGTCGCGCATGGGACTCAAATTGACGGAGAACTGCCCCGCCCGGCCATCGGCGCGGGTGATGGGCAGTTCCAGGTTGTCCACCTGCTGCCCGGCCAGCGTGGCTTGCAGGGCTGCTTCCAGGGCGGCGCGGCGCCCCGGCACCACCATCTCTGCCAGCGGCTGGCCCAGCCACTGTTGCGGATTGTAGGCGCCGCTCTCGTACCAGCGGCGATTGGCGTAGGTGACCTGGCCGGCGGTATCGGTCACCAGGATTATGCTCTGGGTGTTGTTGAGAATCTTGAGGTTGAAATCGCGCTCGCGCTGCAGCTCGGCCTGCGAGTTCTTCAATTCCGTGATGTCCAGGATGAGGCCGCGGAACTGGGTGATTCCGCCCTGGGCGTCGCGCACGGCAAAGGCATTCTGCAGAGTGTGGATGGGAGCCCCGTCCTTCCGCCGCAGAGTCTCCTCGTAGTTGCGCACCACACCGGTCTCTTCCATGCGGGCGCGGAACCGTTCTCGTCCCTGAGGATCAAAGTAAAGCTGGCTGGGGATATCCACCTGCAGCAGCTCTTCGCGGCTGCTGTAACCCAGCATGCGCACCAGCGCATCGTTGACCTCGACAAAACGGCCTTCGCGGCTGGTGAAGTAGAGGCCCTCCTGAATGTTGTCGAAGAGTTCGCGATAGCGGCGTTCGGCCTCGCGGCGATCGGTAATATCCTTCAGCACATGGATAGTCTGCAGACCCTCGTTGTTGGGGCCGTGAATGCGCGAGGTGGAAACCAGGTAAGTGCGCTCCAGCACCGAGTGGGTGAACTCGTCTGAAATCTCGCCGCCAGGCCGGCAAAAAGGACAGGGCTGGGGGCCGGGCTGTGCAGTGGTAGCCAGCAAGGCGCGCATGCTGATGCCGATCAGGTCCGGCGGGCGCGTGCCAATGAATTCCGACATGGAACGGTTGACGCGCAGCACCCGGTGCTGGGCATCGTGCACCACGATGAAATCGCTGATGGCGTCAAAGATCTCCATCCAGTGGCGGTTGGCCTGGTCCATGCGAGTGAACAGGCGCGCATTTTCCAGCGCCACGGAAGCGTGACCGGCGAGGGCCTGCAGCAGATTGCGATCGGCGGCGGACAGCGGCCTGCCGCGGTTGGCCAGGCACAGAACGCCAATCAGTTCGCCGTCGCCGCCATGCAGGCGGGCCAGCACCACGTCCTCCCACTGCAGATCGGCGGCCACGTGGCCCAGCAACTCCGCAGCCTGGCCGGCGGTGATGGCTTCCTGGCGATCGGCCATCAGATCACCCAGTGCCACCGCCAACCGGCGCAGCACACTATTCTCAGGAATAGTTTCGGAAGTGCGCACGGCCACCACTTCCAGGTGTGAATGTTGTGCCAGCGCCAGCGCGGCCGAGCGCGCGCCCAGCATCTCCGCCGCGCGCGCGGTGAAGCTCTGGGCAAACTCGGGCAGGCGCAGGAGCGAGTTCAGTTCCAGCGCCATGGCCATCAGGTCCTCGGCGCGGCGGCCATGTTCCTCAGCCAGATGCAGATTGCGCGCGGCCTCCAGGGCCACCGCCACGGGCGCGGCCAGGGCGCGGGCACGGCGAATATCTTCGGGAGAAATGCCGGCCTGGTCGAGCCGGTCGAGGACGCCGAACATGCCCAGCGTCCGCCCTTCGGAACTGAGCAGGGGAACGGTCAGCACCTGGCGCACGTTGTGGCGAGCGGCGCTCTCCTGGTCGGCCTCCGGCACCTGTCGGATGTCGTCTGTCCAAAACACATCCTTCGAGCCCAGAACACGCGCTGCGGCGTCGGCGGGAAAGCTCACGTCCAGGGGCTGAGCCTCGCCGTTTTCCGCCACCCAGCGCACCTGGCAAGTGTCACCTTCCAGCAAGGCGATGTAGGAACGGCCGAAGCCCAGGAACTCCGCCGCCCGCACCACGAACCGCTTCAGGAATTCATCCAGCTTGCTGCCGCCCAGTTCGGAGGAAATCTCCAGCAACTGGTGCAACTCACTGGCGTGGGCGCTGGCGGCGGCGTACAGCCGCTGCGCCTCCAATAGGCTTCCCAGCTGGCCGGCCAGGATGGTGGCCTTGGCCGCCAGATCGTCATTGAAGAAGCTGGCAGAGGTGCTCAGGAAAACCACGGTTCCCACCAGTTCGCCCGCCACCAGCAGGGGCGCGGACATCAGCGAACGGGCCTGGTACTCCGCCGCCATGGGGTAGCGGGAAGGATCAATGTCATTTCTGAAAACGGTCTTGCCGCTGCGCGCCGCTTCCGTGGTGACCGCACTCTCCTGCGGGTTCAGGCGAACCCCGCGAAACTGCTCCGCCATGTGCCCGTTGGCTTCTTCGCCCACCAGCACATCGGGCGCGATCTTGCGCCAGAAATACGCTCCTTCCACCCCGAAGAATTCGCGCGTGGAACGCAGAAATAGCTGGATCAGAGAAGCGGGCGTGCTGCGCAGGGAACCTGCGAGAGAAAAATCCAGCAGCAGACGCTGAAAAGAGTTCTGCAACCGGGGAACAGCAACTCGAGGCGCAGTCGTATTCCCAGCTTGCATGCGTAGGTAGCGGCTGACTTATCCGTCCAAATTCTTTAGCTGCTTATAGTTATAGGGGGAAGGTACTCTGGAATCTCATTTTGAGTCAAGCAAAATGCACGGCCGGTCTCAAAATGTGAACGTCGGTTCCTACCAGCTCTTAAAAGTCTCACCCCGACCCGCCGGAAAGCTGGAGACCGCTCCCGGCCCTTGCGGTTATCTGGAGGCGCCATGGTTACCTTTGTAAGTTGCTGGTAACACATGACGGTTAGATGATGGTCCCAACAGTAACCACAGCCAGCAAGCTGGCACCGGCCTCGTGCAGGAGTTTCTTCCAGGGAACGCGTCTTAGCGGTGTGAAAAGCGCGTCCAGCGCAGCCGAACAGGCCGGTAAACGAGGAGTTGGGCATGACGATCGGCAAGAGGCTCTACACCAATTTCGGCGCCATTCTGGCCATGGTGGTGGTGCTGTTCGCGGTCAACATGATCGCGGTGCAACGCGAGCACGCCGCCAAGACTGCCGCCGCGCAATCCCTGGCCATGGCTGAGGCCACCGATTCGGTTCGCTTTCAGATGATGCAGAACCGCCTCTTCCTGAGCAACTACCTGCTCAGCGGCGATACCCGCGAAATGGACAAGATGTACGACGGAATTGGCAAGCTGCAGGAATTGATCAGCGATGCCAAGAGCAAAGCCAACTCCGACCAGCAGCGCCTCGCCTTGGCCAAGGTGCAGCAATACGAGCGCGCCTGGGCCAATGACTTCGCGCAGCCGCTGGTCAACAAGCGCAAGGAGGTGGACGGCGGCAACGCCACCGTGGCCGAACTGCAAATTTTCTATCTGCAGAAAGATGCGGGCTCCTGGATCAAGAATTCCAGCGGCGCCCTGGATGTGGCCGATACCGAGAACCGCAAAGTGGTGGAGGAGCGGCGCAGGTCCGATGAAACCGCCGCCGCCGCTACGTCCGCCGTGGCCATTACGGGCACTCTGCTGGCCTTGCTGCTGGGCATCGCCATCGCTTACCGCACCGCCAAATCCATTACGGATCCCCTGAGCGATCTGATGTCGGTGGCCAATCAGATTGCCGACGCCGGCGAACTCGACCACAAAATTGACATCCAGCGTAATGACGAAATCGGCGCCCTGGCCCGCACCTTCAACAAAATGGTCACTTACTTAAAAGAGATGGCGGGAGTGTCGGAGGCTATTGCCGGCGGCGACCTCACCGTCAGAGTGACCCCGCGTTCCCGGCACGACACCCTGGGCAACGCTTTCGCCAGCATGGTGGATGGCCTGCGCACTCTGGTGCGCTCGGTGCGCGATGGCTCCTCGCAGGTGGCCAGCGGCTCCAACCAGGTGGCCAGCGCCTCCGACGAATCCGCCAAGATCAGCCTGCAGGCTTCCTCGGCCATTGATGAGGTCACCAGCACCATGCACGAGATGA
>JBLMXE010000158.1:0-7038 GCA_050257615.1 Chlamydiota bacterium
GTTTATGGCGATCACGTGGAGCTGACCAAAATCCATTTTGGGAACAGCGACCACGAAGTGGATGTAGGCAGGGATTTTGCCTCCACCATTGGCACCGGCGCCGTCCTCGGCACCAAGTTCACCTGGCCCGATTATGGTCCCAAGTTCAAAACCGTCCAGCTCACGCCGGAAAAGGAAAAATACTGGAAGAAGTGGATCGGCATTTACAACTCCAGGATGCTTTCCCGTGGCGAATTTCTAAATCTCTACACTTACGGTTACGATGTGCCTGAAGGCTACGCCATCGCCAAGGACGGAAAGATGTACTACGCGTTCTATGCGCCCGAGAACTCGCCGGCTTGGGCGGGCGAGATCGAGTTGCGTGGTTTGAAATCCGGCCAATACCAGGTAATGGATTATGAGAGCGGCAAACAGTTGGGCACGGTGAATTCCCAGAGTCCGCAGTTGAAAGTCTCGTTTCAAGAGCATCTGTTGCTGGAAGTAAGCCCCCGCTAACGGTCCCCGAGTTGATGTATCAATTGCGCTGCATTGCAGGATCTTCGGGCCCCTGACAGATTGGTATCGCTAAGGAGGCTGCTATGTCGCCCTGCTTTAAACCTTCACGTTGCGTGCTTGTGTACGGCCTGCTCATGCTGTTCGCTGGTTCGTGCTGGGCCCAGAAGGATATGGGCAGCATTGTCGGCACGGTCAGAGATCCATCCGGCGCCGTGGTCGCGGGCGCCAGGGTCACCGCCACCGACATGGATCGCGGCGCCAAATTTTCCACTACCACCAACTCCAGCGGCGAATACGTGGCCAATCCTCTGCGCATCGGGCGTTATAGGATCACGGTAGAAAAGGAGGGCTTCCGCAAAGAGGTGGTTGGGCCAATTGAGGTCAACGTACAATCGCGGCCCGAGGTTGACCTCACCCTCCGGGTCGGCCAGATCACCGAAACTGTCACCGTCACCTCCCTGAGCCCGCAACTGGATACGGAGAAATCCGAACTGGGCGAAGTGGTCACCGCGCGGGAAGCCACCACCCTCCCCCTCAACGGCCGTAATTTTGCGCAACTCGCCCAACTGGCGGCCGGCGTGGCTCCCGCCGAGCCCGGCTCCCGTACAGAAACCAGCTGGGGATTCAGCTCTAACGGCGCCCGCGCCTTGCAGAACAACTACCTCCTGGATGGCGTTGACAATAATGCCAACCTGGGCGATGTGCTCAACGGCAGCGCCTACGTCATTCAACCTTCTGTGGATGCCATCGGCGAATTCAGGGTACAAACCAACTCCTACAGTGCGGAATTCGGCCGTGGCAACGGCGCCATTATGAATGCCGTCATTAAATCTGGAACCAACGCTTTCCACGGCAACGTCTACGAATTTTTCCGCAATGACAAGCTCGACGGGCGCAATGCCTTCGACTTTTTCGGCCGCCAGCCTTATCAGCAGAACCAGTTTGGCGCCACCTTCGGCGGTCCTATCATCAAGGACCGCACTTTCTTCTTCGCGGATTACGAGGGTTTGCGCATCCGTCAGGCCACGCCCCAGCTCCTGCTGATTCCTACTCCCCAGCAATTATCCGGCGATTTCTCCAGTTTCCTGGACCTGAGCAGCCCCGTTCTTGATCCGGTAACTGGATTGAACGTCCTGGATTGCGGCGGCAACCCCACCTACCAGGGTGAAATCTTCGACCCGCACCGTACGCGTACCGTGGCGGCCAGCGGAAATTACCCCACAGGAATGTGCGGATTCCCCATCGGAACCGCGGCGGGCGGAGTTCCCACCAACATCTTCCCGGCAGGATCCATCAGCCCGGCGGCCGCCAATATTGCCGCCCTTTTTCCCGCCCCCCTGCCCGGTTTCGACGTTGGCGGCAACAACTACCTGGTGGATCCCAAAAAGAGTCTCGACCAGAACAATTTCGACATTCGCGTGGACCACAGGTTTACCAGCCACGATGATTTCTTTGCCCGCTTCAGCTACGAAGACCAGCCCATCTTTACGCCCGGCCCTTTCACCAATTTCCTGGATGGCGGCGGCTTCACCGCCGGCAACCAGGACAACTCCTACCGCAGCCTGGCCATCAGTGAAACCCATACCTTCTCGCCTTACCTGGTGAACGAATTTCGGCTGGGCTACAACCGGATCAACTCGCATCGTTTGCAACCCTTCTCCGACACTAACGTTTCCGGGCAGCTCGGCTTAATCGGCGTTCCCTTCCAACCGGGCATCGGCGGTCTGCCCAACATCTGCTTCGTCAATTATTCCTGCATTGGCGCCTCTGGTTTCCTGCCCTCCATCGAGAAACAGAACAGTTACGTCATCAATGAAAACCTGAACTGGACGCGCGGCCGGCACTCTCTGAAGTTTGGCACCGAGCTCCGCTTCGAGCAGTTCACCATCTTCCAGGATTCAGCCCCGCGCGGCGACATGTTCTTTAGCCAGGATTTCACCGCCAATCCCGCCTTGCCGGTCAATGCCGATGGTTCTCCTACGGGCGGCGAGGATATCGCCTCCTTCCTGGTGGGCGCGCCTGACGGTGCCGACATCGTGAACCTCTACGGTCCCTATTACCACCGCAACATCTATGCCTTTTACGCCCAGGATGACATTCGCGTCAGCCCGCGCCTCACTCTCAACCTGGGACTGCGCTATGAGCTCTTCCGGCCGGTCACCGCAGCCCACAACCAGATGGCGACTTTTGATTTCCTCACCCAGACGCTGATCGTTCCCAAAGGACAGAACGCCCAGCTCACCCCCACCATTGCTTCCTTCCTCCCCATCTCGCGAACCGCGTCGCCTGGCCTGGTCAATCCTGATGACCGCGACTTTGCTCCACGAGTTGGCTTTGCCTACAAGATTGCCGATCCCCTGGTTTTGCGCGGCGGCTACGGCATCTTTTATGGCGGGCAGGAAAGCGGGCCTTTTTCCTTCCCCAGCCCCGGCTTCAACCCGCCCTATTTCTTAAGCCAGAGCTTCAGTTCCCCCTGCGGCAGTCCGACGCCCGCCAACGCCAACCCCAGCGACCCGAACAACTGCGCCATCGGCCTGAAACCGGGGGATTCCAGCCAGATGATCGCCAACTTCTGGACCCAGGGTTTCCCCGCCAATTCCCTCTCCGATCCCAATAACCCGCTGCTCTATTCCATTGATCGCAATATCCGCACGCCCAGGATGCAGCAGTGGCACCTGGGCATCGAGTACCAGTTGCCCAGTCAGACCGTGCTGCAGATTTCTTATGCCGGCTCCCATGGTGCGCGCCTGTATGGCTTCTACAACGGGAACCAGGCGCTGCCCAGTGCCGATCCCAACGCGCCCCTCGCCCCCCGCCGCCCCTTCCCGGCGGTGGATGGAACCATTGACGCCTTCCGCTCCAACACCATCTCCAACTACAACTCGCTGCAAACCAGCCTGGAAAAGCGCACCACCCACGGACTCACCTTCCAGGCCTCTTATACCTATAGCCATGCTCTCGATGAAGCTTCCAGCGCCAGTCTGGGCTCGCTGAACAATGGCGACTTCCGCGATCAGCGTTTTCCCGGCATGGAGTACGGAAACTCCGATTTCGACGTGCGCCACCGCTTCATTATCAGCTACGCCTACGAGCTGCCTTTTGGGCGGGGCAAAGCCATTGCCGGCAATGCCACCGGCTTCGTGAACCAGTTGATTGGCAACTGGCAGATTGCCGGCATTACCTCCGCCTCTACCGGAAACTACTTCACCGTGACCGATCCATTTGTCAACAGCTCCAATACCGATTGCGGTGGTACGGTGGGTTTCAACTG
This sequence comes from Chlamydiota bacterium, assembly GCA_050257615.1. Classification (GTDB taxonomy): domain Bacteria; phylum Acidobacteriota; class Terriglobia; order Terriglobales; family Acidobacteriaceae; genus JAICWP01. Next base: position 3,767 of record JBLMXE010000158.1, read on the forward strand.
CTCGCGGCCGAACGTCGTTGGAAATCCCAATGGACAGCCCTGCGTAGCAGGTACATTTTTCAATACCTGCGCCTTTACCAGCGATCTCGTGCAGGGCACCTATGGTAATGAGTCCCGCAACATTACTAGTGGCCCGGGCTACCAGACCTGGGACATGACTTTCTCCAAGCTGTTTCCTGTGAAAGAGCGGATGCGCTTCGAATTCAGGGCTGATTTCTTTAACATCTGGAACCACACCAATCCGCTGTGGGGCCCCATAGGAGCAGCCGGGCAGGTCGAGCCAGTCGCCATCGAACTAGGCACTCCGCAAATGGGTCAGTTCCAGGCGGCGCGCGACCCCCGCTTCATTCAGTTCGCGCTCAAGTTTTACTATTAGCTGGCGGCAGCCACAGATTGGCACGGATGCGCCGGTGTGAGGGTGAGTCCTTTGGTTTGCTGAACTAAATGTCGAGTGCAACCAGCGCAAGCACGCCACAGGGCGCCAGACTGCGCCGCACCCTGGGCTTATGGGACCTGGTGCTCTATGGGCTGATCGTCATTCAGCCCACGGCGCCCATGCCGGTGTTCGGCGTCATGACCCAGCGGGCGCACGGCCACGCTGTGACTACGGTCCTGATTGCCATGGTGGCCATGCTGTTCACCGCCATCAGCTACGGGCGCATGGCGCGCGTCTACCCCAGTGCCGGATCGGCCTTCACCTACGTTGGCCAGGAGATTCATCCCGCCCTGGGCTACATCACCGGCTGGAGCATGGCCATGGACTACATGCTCAACCCCGTGGTCTGCACCATTCTGTGCAGCAAGTTCGCCCTCAACTTCGCACCCGGGGTTCCTTATTTTTTGTGGGCTATCTTTTTTGCCTCCCTGTTTACGCTGCTTAACCTGAACGGCATCCGCACGTCGGCGCGCATCAATGACGGGCTGGCGGCCGCCATGGGCGTGGTTATCGCCCTTTTCTTTGTCATCGCTGCGCGCTACATATTCCATACGCCTCACGACGGCCTCTCCTTTTTCACCCGGCCCTTTTACGACCCGCAGACTTACTCCACCCGGGCCGTGCTGGGCGGCACCTCGCTCGCTGTCCTCACCTATATCGGCTTCGATGGCATTTCCACTTTGTCGGAGGAAGCGGAAAACCCGCGCCGCAACATTCTGCTCGCCACCGTTCTGGTCTGCCTGCTTACCGGCGTGCTGGCCTCCATGGAGGTCTATGCCGCCCAGTTGGTCTGGCCGGCCTCCACCTTTCCTGATGTGGATACCGCCTACGTCGCGGTGGCCGGACGCGCCGGCGGCGCCTGGATGTTCGGAGTCATCAATCTCACTCTGCTGGTGGCCACCATCGGCTCGGGTATGGGATCCCAACTGGGGGCGGCGCGCCTGCTCTACGGCATGGGACGCGGGAACGCCATCCCTAAATCCTTCTTCGGCGCCATCGAGCCCAGGCGGCGCATCCCACGTAATAACGTGCTTTTGGTGGGAGCCCTGGCGCTGCTGGGCGGCCTGACCATCAGTTTTGAGCGCGCCGCCGAGCTGTTGAATTTCGGCGCCCTGCTGGCCTTCATGGGCGTCAACGCCTCGGCTTTCACCCACTACTTCCTGCGTCAGCAGGAAAAGAAGTTCACCAATTTCATTACCCCCCTACTGGGATTCCTGGTGTGTTTCGTGCTCTGGCTGAGTCTCAGCGTCCCGGCGAAAATCGCCGGCGCTATCTGGATGGGGGTAGGGATTGCCTACGGCGCCTGGCGCACTCGCGGCTTCCGCAGCGAACTGGTCAATTTTGATATTCCCGAAGAGGAATCGGCCTAATCATGTACCACGCAGCCAATTTCGTTCGCGTCATTGCTCATCTAGCCGGCAGCATTACCGTTGGCCTGCGCTTCTATCTGTGCAGTGCCACCCGTCATATGCCACCCACTGATCAAGCTCGAGTGACTGCTCAGTTTTTGTTCCCGTCAGTTCCGCTTCGGCTTGCAGCCAGTCTTCCAGATCGTGTCCTTCTGTCCGATTGCGCTGCTCGTAGATCTCGTAAGCCCGGGCGCGGATTTGCTCTTGCAGTTCAGTTTCCGCTTTGTGGGACGTTGAGGGAATTGGCATTACGAACCTCGGTGGAAAATGAATATTGGTTTTGCCTATAATCCCCCGCTGCTCGAACACATGCAAGTCTCTGGATCGAAGGATCCTCGATCACCCACCACGAAACACGGCTACGCACGGCCTCGATACAAATAGCTGGTCAGAAGGATTTAACTGTGATTCCAATCACAGACATAATGACCTGCATTCCACATAATGCGGCTCAATCCGGGGTGCCGTTTCGTGAAGCACAGGCGAATCATTGTCACCCACTACGGCGGACCAGACGCATTGCAGGTGGTCGAAGAGGAGCACCCCGAGCCGAAGCGTGGTGAAGTGCGGGTGAGAGTGCTGGCTGCAGGTGTCTCCTTGCCTGACCTGATGGCGCGCGAGGGCATCCATCCCGAGACGCCCCCGGTGCCCTTCACGCCCGGTTGGGATCTGGTCGGCGTCGTGGATCGGCTCGGCGAAGGTGTCTCTGGGGTCGAAACCGGCCAGATAATTGCCGCAATGCCCATCAGCGGCGCCTACGCGGAATTCGTGTGTCTTCCGCAACGTGAACTTGTTCCGGTACCGCCTGGGTTGGATGCTGCCGAGGCTGTCAGCCTCATTCTGAACTACGTCACGGCCTACCAGATGCTGCATCGTTCCGCTAAGGTCAGATTGGGGCAGAGAATTTTGATTCACGGTGCGGCAGGCGGGGTCGGCACGGCACTACTACAGCTTGGCGGCCTCGCCGGGCTGCAGATGTACGGCACCTGCTCGTCGCGAGGGGCATCGGCCGTTTCCGACCTGGGCGGTAGGCCAATTGATTACCAGCATCAGGACTTCGTGAAAGAAATTTACCATCTCACGAGCCAGGGTGTAGATGTCGTCTTCGATAGCATCGGTGGCACGCATATATGGCGTTCCCGCAAGGCTCTTCGTCCTGGCGGAAGGGTCGTGGCCTATGGTCTGACGGGCTCACTCCGCGGGGGGCGGCTGGCTTCAGGTCGGGGTGGTCGTCGTCATCGCTTTCATGGCATCGCCATTTTCAGCCTGTACATTTGTGGCGGCTGGCTCTTCCCGGGCCGGAAACGGGTGGTACCCTACAGCATTCAGACATTAAAACGGCTGAGGCCAGCGTGGTTTCGACAGGATTTGGCCGCCTTGCTTGACCTTCTGCAACAGCAGAAAATCAAGCCGATTATCGCGCAACG
>JBLMXE010000159.1:0-8816 GCA_050257615.1 Chlamydiota bacterium
GAGCGGTGCTGCCCTTCATTGTGCCGCGCAAAATTCGGGTGATCGGCGTACCGCTCGATCTGGGCCAGTCACGCCGTGGCGTGGACATGGGTCCTTCGGCGGTGCGAGTGGCCGGCCTGGAAGCCCGACTGGAGGCTTTGGGCCACGTCGTGGAAGACGCTGGCAACATCGGCGTGGCCATTGCGGAACAGAAGAAGGAAGGCGATCCCCACGCCAAGTACCTGAAAGAAATCACCGCCACCTGCACCAAACACGCCGAACTGGTGCTGAAGACGCTGGAGGCAGGCAAAGTGCCGGTAGTGCTGGGCGGCGATCACTCCGTGGCCGCGGGCACGGTAGCGGGCGTGGCCGAGTTCTACCGCCGTCAGGAGCAGAAAATCGGGCTGGTTTGGATTGACGCCCACAGTGACATCAACACGCCTGCTACTTCCCCCAGCGGCAACGTGCACGGCATGCCCCTGGCCGCCATCATGGGGCTGGGTCCGCCGGAACTGGCCAACATTTTCGGTTTCTCGCCGAAGGTGCTGCCGGAAAACTGCGTGATAGTGGGCGTGCGCGACATTGATGGTTTCGAAAAAGAAAACATCCGCAAGGCCGGCGTGGAAGTTTTCACCATGCGCGACATTGATGAGCGCGGCATGCGAGTGGTGATGGAAGAAGCGCTGCGCATGGCCGGACGCGGCACCGCCGGCTACCACATCTCACTCGACATGGACTGGATTGATCCCGAGGACGCGCCCGGGGTGGGCACCCCGGTGCGGGGCGGCGCCACCTATCGCGAGGCGCACTTGGCCATGGAGATCATCGCCGACCACGCCCGCATGTTGAGCTTCGAGATTGTCGAGGTCAATCCCGTAATTGATGAGCACAACCGGACGGCGGACTTAGCGGTGGAGTTGACGCTCTCCGCCTTCGGCAAAAAAATCCTTTAAATGAAGAATGATGATTGAAGATTGACGATTGAAAACTACTAAGGCGGTCACTGGGAAGGGCCCCTGCTTTTCAATCGACAATCGTCAATCTTCAATTGGTTTACCCGGATTGCGGCAGGCCAACCGCCTCGAAGTCCTCTTGCGTGTGGATCCAGCCCTCCTGGCCGTCAATGCGGACCTTCAGCCAGACGTCACTGCCGTCGCCTACGCCGAAGCTGATGGCGTCCTTGGTTTCGCTCCAATCCACTGACATCTGACCTTCGAGACACTCAATCTTTGAGTCCGGCTTCACCACTACGTGTTTCACCGGGAAGCCTTCTTCGGGTTCGGCGTACAGCCTCACAAAGGTCAGGTCTTTAGTTGTGCGTACGGGATCAGCCTGCACCTTGTATGTGCACGTGGCGACCATTCCTTTGGCGGTCTGGCGGTAGCAGGTCCAGGCCGGACGCACCTTGGCTTGCATCCAGTCAATCAGGACGGGGTAGATGATGCTGAAGTTGCCGGTCCAGACACGGAAGTTGAGCACATCGCGCGTGACGGTAGTAGGCTGCTGGCCGCGGAACATGGCGCTGGGCTGAAAGGTATCCTCGGCTTGGCCCAGAAACTCGCCTTGGGTGGACATACGTGGGCCGAACGGTACCAGCTTGCCGTTGAATATTCCGAACACCTGGAACCAGCCGCTGTAGTCGGGAGCAGAAGGCTCAAATCCCCCGTCCACCAGGATGCCTTCCCCCCGCGTGGTTTTCAGCAGGCGCGCGCTGACGTCGTTGCTTTCATCAAAGCTCCCATCCCGGAGTTCCACAGCAAGCTGTTGGCGGTAAACGGCTTTTCCGGCCGCATCTCGCAATTCCCACCATTCCACGGTTTCATCGCTGTCGGGATCGTGAGGCTGATGGTCTATGCTCTGCACGTGTTTAATAAAAGTGAATGTCTGGCCCCGCATTTGAAACGGACCGGCCGTGCGGTCGAAAGTAACGATTTTGGGCGGCGGCACCGCCGCAGGCCGGACCGAGGGTGCAGGCGGGCGTTGCGCCGGCGCTTGGGCGGAAGCCGGCTCCGCCGGTCGGATAATGGCTCCGGTTACCGCTCCTGGCTGCGCGGGCTGCTGCGCCCATGCAGGCTGCATCAGCAACGCACAAATCAGGCTGGCCACTAAACGAGACATAAGATTCTCCTACAGTCTGGCAACCCCTCCCCCCGCCCGCCAAGTCACCGAAGTACCTTGGAATTGAAGAATGAAGAATGACGAATGAAATCCCGGTCGCGTTCAGGGTGGAACAAGACCGTAAACCTTTAACTCGATTCGCTTTGGTTTTCATTCGTCAATCGGTCATTCTGCATTCTTCAATTCCACGGTCCATGCCCTCCCGTACACTTTTGGGAACCCTCTAGGCGTTGACTCCGCGCGCAAGCTTATTCAGACTGGAGGCAACACCCCTTCTCATGAAAAAAATCCGGGTAGGCATTCTTTTTGGCGGACGCAGCGGCGAACACGAGGTCTCGCTGCTGTCGGCGGCCTCGGTTCTCGACGCCATTGACAAAGAGCAGTACGAGGTGGTGCCCATCGGCATCACGAAGGAAGGCCGCTGGGTCACGGCCGGGCGGGCCGAGCAGCTTCTGCGCAGCAACAACATCAGCAAGGGCCACGAAAAGCGCCATCTGCGGGCGGGCGATCCCGACTACACACCGGGCGCGGCGGTGCTGGCCAAGGGAGAGTCGGTGGTGGTGCCGCCGGTCCCGGTGTACTCGTCCACAGGTGCAATGACTTCTTTTGAGCCCGAGGGCGGCGCCGCCTTGGCTCGCCGCTGGACCGACAACGTGATCAAGGTGGACGTGGTCTTCCCGGTCCTGCACGGCACCTTCGGCGAAGACGGCACCATCCAGGGCCTGCTGGAACTGGCCGACATTGCCTATGTAGGTGCGGGCGTGCTGGGCTCGGCGGCCGGGATGGACAAGGACATCATGAAGCAGCTGTTTCGCGGCGCCGGCCTGCCCATGGTGAAGCACGTCACGGTGCTGCGCCGCGACTGGGAACGCGATCCCAAGAAGGTGCAGCGTCTGGTCGAAACCAGGCTGAAGTATCCGGTTTTTGTGAAGCCGGCCAATCTGGGTTCCTCGGTGGGAATCTCCAAGGCTCACACCCGCGAAGAGTTGCCGGCATCCATCAACACCGCGGCCGATTACGACCGCAAGATCGTTGTCGAGCAGGGAGTCGGAGGCAAGAAGCACAAGGCGCGGGAACTGGAATGTTCTGTCTTGGGCAACGACGAGCCCGTGGCCTCCCTGCCTGGCGAAGTGGTGCCGGGCAAGGAATTCTACGATTATGCGGCCAAGTACCTGGAAGAAGGCTCGCAGCTCATCATTCCAGCCAAGCTGACCAAAGCGCAGATCAAGCAGGTGCAGGAGATGGCGGTGGCTGCCTTCCGGGCAGTGGACTGCTCCGGGCTGGCGCGGGTTGACTTTCTCATGGACCCGCAGACCAAGAAGATTTACGTCAATGAAATCAATACCATGCCCGGATTCACCGCCATCAGCATGTATCCCAAGCTATGGGCTGCCTCGGGGATCTCTTATCCCGAGCTGATCCACCGGCTGATCCAGTTGGCACTGGAACGGCACGAGGACAAGAAGAGGAATAAGTACAGCAGATAGCACCCAGCATTCAGCAGTCAGCAATCAGCATTCAGACCCCGAAACACTTGCTTCCGGCGTAACCGTGGGCATTTGGAGAGGCTGGCCGGCAACCGACCTGTGCTCGTCGCATAACCGCAAAGGGCTGAATGCTGACTGCTGATTGCTGAGTGCTGCTTTCCCCCAAACGTGCCGGTACCTTTAGGTGCCCTTGGTAACATTGGGCGACGCTGGTGACTGTGGTACTTTACGGCCAGCTTCACCAAACCTGCAGGGCGCGGTGGTGTGGCTCGGAGTCCGCGAATCTATGGCTTTTGGCTTCGGCTTCAACAAGACGAAGGTGCTGGCTGCGGCCGAGCGCCACATTCAGCAGGGCAAGCTGCAGAATGCCATCGCGGAATACGAGAAAGTCGTAAAGGCAGATCCTAAAGACCTTACCGTCCTCAACACCATTGGCGATCTGTACGCGCGCATCGGCCAGACCGATAAAGCCGTCTCCTACTTCAAGAGCGTAGGCGATACCTATGCCTCGCAAGGCTTCACGGTCAAGGCTATCGCCATGTACAAGAAGCTGACCAAGCTGAAGCCCAGCATTGAGTCGGTGCTCAAGCTGGAGGAACTTTACGGTCAGCAGGGGATGCAGAACGACGCCCGGGCGCAATATCTCATGGTGGCCGAGCAGTACCTGCACTCCGGACATCTGGAGCAGGCGGCCCATGCCTTTCAGAAGATCCTGGAGATAGACCCGGAAAATACCAGCCTGCAGGTGCGTCTGGCGGAAGTGTATGTGCGGCTGGAGCGCCGCGACGAGGCGCGCAAAGTCCTGCTCCGCACCGCGGAAGGCCTGCAGGCGCGGGGCAGCAAGGCGGAAGCGGAAGAAGTTCTGGCCCGCGTGCTGCAGCTGGACCCGCGGGACAAGCACGCGCTGCTGATGCGGGGCGCGAGCGCCTTGCAGGCTGGCGATGTCGACGCCGCCATCCAGACCCTGGAGCGCGTACCCGACCTGGACCAGCACGCCGACGGGCTGCGCACCCTGGCCAACGCTTACATTCAGGCGGGGCGGACAGCGGAAGCAGGACCGCTGGCCAAGAAGCTATTCACCCTGACGGAAGACGCCGGCCCGCTTTCCAATTACGCCGACGCTCTGATGAAGGCAGGGGAGTACGAGGAAGCGCTGCGGGTTTATCACCAGTATGCCGAGAAGCTGCTGACTCCCGAGTCCAGCGCAGTCCTGGACAATCTTCATGCCTGCCTCGATCACGTCCGCAGCAATGTCGCCGCCCTGGAATTACTGCGGCAACTTTATGAGCGAGCCAACGATAAGCCCCGCCTGACGGAAGTGGCCGAACTGCTGGCCGGGCTGGCGGAAGAATCTGGAGACCTGTCGCGGGCTCGCGACCTGTATCTGCAGTTGGCGGCCCTGGAACCCAACAATCCGGCGTATACCCAGAAGTACAACCGCATGGTGCAGCATGTGGGAGCCGATACTGGTCACGGCGATGCCGGAGCGCCGCTCTCGGTGGAAGATCTGAACATCAATGCTCCCGAGGTGGATCAGGGCTACAACGGCGAGCTGGCGGCCGAAGTTCAGAAGCTCATCACCGAAACTGATCTGTTCGTCTCCTACAATCTGTCGGCCAAGGCGGTGGAACCGCTGGAGGCTGCGCTGGCCAAGGTGCCCAATGATTTGCGCATCAACCAGCGCCTGGCCGCGCTTTATGTGCGGGCCGGCCGGCTGGCGGAGGCGGCACAGTGCTGCCGTCGAGTGCACGATGTTTACCTCCAGGCCGGTTTCCAGGATTCCGCCCAGCAATACGAGGAAGTGGCCAGGAAATACGCGGAACGGGCGGGAGAGTCCGCCCCGGCCGCAGCCGGCGCAGAAACCGGCGCCGCGCAGCAGGAAATTGATATTTCCAGCGAATGGGAAAGCTCGCTGACCCAGCCGGTTGCCGAATCGGTAGCCAAGTCTGCCGGGGCCGGCGAACAGGCGGAAGCCATTGCCAGCCTGGTGGAGGAAGTCAAGTTTTACCTGCAACACGAGCTCTGGGAAGAAGCGGAAGCGGCCATCGCGAAATGCGCGGCGCAGTTTCCCGACGTCGCCGAGCTGCAAGGCTTTCGCCAGCAGTTGCGGGCTAGGGCGGCCAAGGCGTCGCCCGCAGCTGCGCCGGCCTCCAAGGGTGTTCTCGGAGACATGGTGTCGGATTTGGAGTCGGCCCTGGGCGATGGCTTCGGCTCAGCCCGCCCGGCCGCAGCCAGTGCAGTACAACCGGCCCGAATGGCCGCAGCGGCCGCGGCAGGTGGCCCATCAGCCCCTGCGCCGGTATTGGCCCCGGCGGCAACCATGCCTGTCTCCTCCTCCGCCTCCGCCCAGGCCGATTCCGAACTGGAGGAGATTTTTACCGAATTCAGAGAAGGGCTGGAGGAAACCGGCGCGCCCAGCCAAGCCGAGGATCCGGAAACCCACTACAACCTCGGCGTGGCATTCCGGGAAATGGGCCTGCTCGATGAATCCATCGGTGAGCTGCAGAAAGTCTGCCTGGCAGTGGAACGCGGCCAGCCTTTTCCCCACGTGATGCAGGCCTTCACCTGGCTGGCGCAAGCCTTCCTGGACAAAGGTGTGCCGCAGGCGGCGATCCGCTGGTATGAAAAGGCGCTCAAGTTGCCCACCATTGATGAGGACGCCCGCATCGCCCTGCACTATGAGTTAGCCTCCGCTTATGAGGCCTGCGAGAACAAGCAAGCGGCCTTGAATCATTTCCTCGAGGTTTACGGAGCGAATATTGATTATCGCGACGTAGCCGAGCGCATCAAAGCCTTAAAGTCGTAAAATCTAGAAATAACAATCGTGGGCGTGCCGGGACGCGGGGTGGGGCTTTTTCGCGCCGCATGCCACCTGAGGAGACAGCGGCGTGGATTCGGATTCGGATGTGGCCCGGCAGAGCTGGGCGCGCTTAGCCAATGACACTGGCAAGCCGGGAAGCCCCTTGGCCCCGGATCAGGCGCCAGCATCGCAAGGCCGCTCCAGCTTCAGCAGTGGCCAGTTGTGGGCACGCCGCCTGGGTTTGCTGGTGTTCGTGCTCATCTGCCTGGAACTGGGCATTGCGCTGGTCGTTCTCCCCTGGACCCATATATGGACGGATAACAATCTGCTGCTGGATTACCCCACAATACGTTTCTGGGCCGCCAACACATTCGTGCGCGGCGCCTTCAGCGGCCTGGGCCTGGTTGACATCTGGCTGGGCATCTGGGAAGTCGTGCGGTATCGCGAAACCAGGACGAGCTGAAGCAGGGTTCTGCTATTGTTTTTCACGGCAATTTTTCTGTGCGTGGTGAGTTGGCAGTCAAGGTTGCGGCCTTGCGCGTTGCTGCCGCCCCGCCAAGTCTGAGGGGATAAGATTTGAGGAACAAATCTGGCCGTCCCAAGAGCTCTGAAAGAGATGACTTCCTGGCCGGTGAACCCACCCTTTATCCGGCGCCTCTGGCTTACGAAAACAAGCGCTTCCTGAACAGCCCCGATGGACGCGTCCTGCGCATTCTCTCTGAGTATTCCGAGCCCCTGGCGCGGTTTCGCCGCGAGCAGATCCAGGATACGGTGGTATTTTTTGGCTCGGCCCGCTTCCACAGCCTGTCGGAGGCGCGTCATTCACTGACTGTGCTGGAGAAGCCGGGCTCGCGGCAGGCCGCGGCTCCGGAAGAGCAGATGAAGGTGAAGCGGGCGCGCGCCGCCGTGGACATGGCGCGCTATTACGAAGATGCGCGCCGGCTCTCCTATCTGCTGACGCAATGGTCGCTGCAGATCCCCGCCAAGCGGCAGCGCTTTGTGGTCACCACCGGCGGCGGTCCTGGCATCATGGAGGCTGCCAATCAGGGCGCTCGCGAGGCCGGCGGCAAAACCATCGGGCTGAATATCCGCCTGCCCTATGAGCAGATGCCCAACCGTTACATCAGCCCGGAGCTGAATTTCGAGTTCCACTACTTCTTCATGCGCAAGTACTGGTTCGCCTATCTGGCCAAGGCGCTGGTGATTTTCCCTGGCGGATTCGGCACCCTGGACGAATTGTTTGAAATCCTGACCCTGGCGCAAACCGAAAAGCTGGCCAAAAAAATTCTGGTTGTCATCTACGGCAGCGACTACTGGCGGCGGATCATCAACTTTGATGCCATGGTGGACGCCGGCACCATTTCGCCCGAGGATGTGGACCTGTTCCGGCTGGTGAACTCGCCGGATGAGGGATTTGAGTTTCTGCGGGACGGGCTCACCAAGTACCACTTGGGAGCGCCGCCGCGGGAAGGCGCGCCGGAGATTGCCAAAACCCGGCCTTAGAAATCCGGTCGTTGGCCTTCGGCCGCGGAACCAATGACGTTTGCAACCTGCGTTGTCCCTGCTTACGAATGTCGGCGCCAATGTGGAAGTGCAGCCGGTGCCCCACACTTGGCTGCAGGAAGGAATTGCCTGCGTCATCGCGAATCGGGTGCAGCCAAATGTGGGGAATTTCCTGGACTTAATCCAATTCCGATTCCTACAGACACTCCCACATTTGGCCGCGAACATTTTTTGGTGATTTTCGGCGGCGTGGAGCGCGGCCAAACGAGGGGCACCCTTCAGGTGCCCGAGCTGTAATTGCGAATCATCCCTGCCACCTGCTGCAGGGTGGCCACCGACTCCTCGGGCAGCTGTCCGCTGATATCGGGCGACAGATTGAGCAGCAGGTTGGCATTGCGCTCCATGCACTCGCGATAATCCTGGGCAATCACTTCGGCGGGTTGCATCTTGAATCCCGGGCGCCAGAACCAGCTGTTCATGGGTGGCATGGGCTTGTAGGGCGGGCCAGCGGGAATCCAGCTTTCAAAGGGCATGTAGTACTGCTTGCCTTCGAACATCACGTGCGGGTCATGCCCGCCGGGCGGCGGCAGGCAATCTTCGCCGTTGATCACGTCGGTGGGCCAGCTGGCCGGCTCGCACGTGCGTCCCTGGTTGCGCTTGCTCTGGTAGAACGCCTGGTTCATCACGACGATGCAATTCGGGCTGTAGTGCTTGATCAGTCGGTAGAGCTCCCAGCGCTGCCGCGGGGAAAGTTTCCAGGTGATGTCCAGGAGCTGGTAAAAAGTGTTGCGGTAACGGGAGTGCAACTCGGTCAGCTGCAGCTTGATGAGCGCGTAATACTTGTCGCCGACCGGCGCATCCCAGTCGAATTTGCCTTCATTGTGGGGATCGAGAATGCAGTAGTAAAAGCCGGGACGCAGGCCATATTC
>JBLMXE010000160.1:0-3162 GCA_050257615.1 Chlamydiota bacterium
AGATTTTCTGGCCGCCCACCCGGAATACGACTGGCAGGCTGCGAAGCTGCGCGACATGAAGGCGGGGCCGTGGACGGAGTTCAAGAGCGGAGAACGGGAATAATTGAAGAATGAAGAATGAAGAGTGAAGAATGACGAATGAAAACCTCCGGAATTGACGAATGAAGAATGAAGATTGATGATTGAAACCCCTACCGAGCTGCCGTGTAGGTTGTCGTTCGTCAATCTTCATTCATCAATCGTCAATTAGGTGTATCGCGGCACGATGTGTTCCACTGCGACAAGGCACGTTCCAAGCTGGTATATTCATTAGTTTCCGCCCGCCGGGCTGAACCGATAATTTTCAGGAGCGTGCGCATGTTCTTCCCCCGCTGCCGTGTGCTGGTCGCGGTCGCTGCGGTTTTTGTTCTTTCGCTTCCTTCGTTAGCCCAGCCTAAACCGCCCAGCATCACGCTGGCGGTGGACGCCACGGAAGCGCCGCGCAAAATCTTTCACGCCAAGCTGACCATTCCCGCCACGCCCGGCACCCTGACGCTCTACTACCCCAAGTGGATTCCCGGGGAACACGCGCCGGATGGGCCGGTGGTGGATGTGGCCGGTCTGAAGTTCACGGGCAACGGCCAGACCCTGACCTGGCGCCGCGATCTGCAGGACATGTTCACCATTCACGTGCAGGTGCCCACCGGGGTGACCAGCGTGGAGGCATCGCTGGACTATTTGTCGCCGGCGGCGGAGCGCGGCTCGTCGGGAGCGGCCTCGGCCACCGCGCGCATGACCGTGGTCAGCTTCAACCAGGTGCTGCTCTATCCCAAGGGCTGGCCCGCTGATCAGACCACGTACACCGCCAGCCTGCGCCTGCCCCAGGGCTGGAAGTTCGGCAGCGCGCTGCCCGTGGCCAGCCAGTCGGGCGACGAAATTCACTTCAAGCCGGCTTCGCTCTACACCCTGGTGGATTCGCCGGTGATAGCGGGCGAATATCTGAAGGTGGTGCCGCTGAGCCCGGCGGGCGAGTACCCACCTCATGAGATGGATATCGCCGCCGACAGCGCCGCCGCCCTGGACGCGCCGCCGGAGGTGTGGCAGAACTACCGCAACCTGGTGAGCCAAGCATACGCGCTCTTTGGCGCGCGCCATTACCGCGATTATCACTTTCTCTACAGCCTGAGCAATCACGTGGCGCACTTCGGGCTTGAGCACCATGAGTCCGACGACAGCCGGGTGGGCGAGCGCGGGCTGGTGGATGCCGAGGAGCGCAAACTGGTGGCCGGCCTGCTGCCCCACGAGTATGTGCACTCCTGGAACGGCAAGTATCGCCGCCCCGCCGATCTGACCACGCCCGATTACCAGAAGCCCATGGTTACCACCATGCTGTGGGTGTACGAAGGGCTCACGTCCTATCTGGGCGACGTGCTCACCGGGCGCAGCGGCTTGTGGTCGCCCCAGGACTATCGCGATTCACTGGCCATGATCGGCGCCGAACTGGACCATCGTCCGGGCCGCACCTGGCGCGACCTGCAGGATACTAACGACGCAGCGCAACTTTTGTACTTTTCGTCCGAAGCCTGGGATTCCTGGCGGCGCGGTACTGATTTCTACGATGAGGGAGTGCTGGACTGGCTGTGGGCCGACGTCATCATTCGCCAGCAGACGCACAACCAGAAGTCGCTGAATGATTTCTGCAAGCTGTTCTACGCCGGGCCGACGCCGCAGCCCAACCAGGCGCCCATGGTCAAGCCCTACACCTTCGACGAACTGGTGAACGCGCTCAATCAGGTCGCGCCCTATGACTGGCGTGGCTTCTGGCAGGAGCGGCTGAGTACCCACGCGGCGCACGCCCCGTTGGGCGGCATCGAGGGCAGCGGCTGGCGAGTGGTGTACACAGACACTCCTTCGGAGATGTCGCGGCTGGAAGAGCAGCAAAGAAAGACGATCAATGCGGCGTACTCGGTAGGCCTGCTGCTGCGCGGGGAAGACGGCACAGTGGTTGACACCGTGCACGGCGGTTTGGCCGCCAGCGCCGGCATTGGGCCGGGCATGAAGGTGATTGCGGTTAACAGCCGCAAGTTCACGCCGGAAGTGTGGCACGATGCGCTCAAGGCGACCAAAACGGCGAGCGGGCCGCTAAAGTTGCTGATTGAGAACACCGACTACTTCACCACGTACTCGCTCGACTACCACGGCGGCGAGATGTATCCGCACCTGGAGCGGGAGACGGGCAAACCCGATCTGCTGAGCGATATCGTGCAGCCACTGAAGTAATTGAAGATTGAAGAATGATGAATGGAGAATGACGAATGAAAACCCCCGCCGAGGCTGGGTCAGGTTTTCATTCGTCATTCAAAAATCGTCAATTGTTCTGGTTTTCATTCTTCATTCGAAATTCCTCAATTCCCTTCGCTTCAATCGTCCACAACTCTGTCAAACAGATCTGTTTCTGGCTTGAGTGTCCCCGGCGTGCTGGTGGCGGCCAGGTGAAACTCCTCCTGCGGGCCGCGCTGGCGCACCGCCTTTTCAAAAATCGGGAACAGAGGCGCCTGGCTGGCGTGCGCCTGGAAGGCGCGAATCTTGTCGTCCAGGAATTTGCCGATATTGATGGTCAGCGTGGCCGGCGGCGGCGAGATGGGCTGACGATTTTGCAGGGTAAAGGGCGCGGCCGCGTAGTAGAGCTTCTGCGGGCGGTAGGGAGCCACGCCGTCCTGCAGTTGTTCGGGGAAGCGATTGCTGCGGCCCGCCCACTGAAAGGCCAGGCTGGCGAAGATGCCGGCCATGCCGTGGTCGGGGTGGCCGGTGACGCCGCCCTCGGGGCCGAAGGTCAGCACCACCTGGGGACGAATCTGGCGCATACGCCGGGTCAGCTCCGCCACCACGCTGTAGAGGTCAATGCGGTGCAGGTGGGCGTCGGCGTAGTCGAGCACCTCGGCGCGCGTAACCTTAAGGATCTGGCAGGAGGCGGCGAATTCTTTGCGGCGCAGCGTGGCCAGTTCCTGGTCAGTGCGGGCGCCGCCGCGGTTGGAGGCGGCCTGGCCGGGCGTCAGGCAGATGACGTGGGTTTCGACGCCGCGCGCGCGGTAGAGCAGCAGCGATCCGCCAAAGTTGCCGGCTTCGTCGTCAGGGTGGGCGGTAACGCAGAGCAGTCGGTGCATGTGTTCCAGAATAAATCAG
>JBLMXE010000161.1:0-5149 GCA_050257615.1 Chlamydiota bacterium
TACCATGGTCATAATTAGCCACACTGAAACGTCGCTCAAGGCGCACCAACTCTGTGGCGGCCAAATGGGGGAATGTCTGTGGAGATCGAATTTGGCGAAATCAGCGGTGCTGGCGCACCGCCCATGACAACTATGTCCTTGACAACGCCTTCGCTCTTATCGCGGGGCACATTTGTCCGCGCCAAGGGCAAGATGGCCTTGGCGGCTTGTGCTGCGGACGACTCCCGGCTACCTTTGCCGCTTTATGGCGGATACAAACCTTGTCGGGACGGCTGGACGGGAATACACTTAGGGTCTTGGCGGCCGCGCGAAACGCCCGTCACCGGCCCCTGACAGACCCATCGAGGACCCATGGCCTGGCTGCAGAATAAGTTTGAAAAAAATTTCCTCATCACCAGCGTAGATTACGTTTTCAACTGGGCGCGCAAGTCGGCGCTGTGGCCCATGACCTTCGGCCTGGCCTGCTGCGCCATCGAGATGATCGCCTCCTCCACCGCCCGCTTCGATATCGCCCGCTTCGGCTCCGAAGTCTTTCGTCCCAGCCCCCGCCAGAGCGACCTGATGATTGTGGCTGGCACGGTCACCCTTAAGATGGCGCCGGTGGTTAAGCGCATCTACGACCAGATGCCCGACCCCAAGTGGGTCATCTCCATGGGCGCCTGCTCCTCCGTGGGCGGGCCCTTCAACACCTACGCCGTGCTGCAGGGCGTGGACCGCGTGGTGCCCACCGACGTGTACGTCATCGGCTGCCCGCCCCGCCCGGAGAACCTGTTTTACGCGCTGCTCAAACTGCAGGACAAAATTGACGGCATGAGCCTGGCCAAGCGCCCCACCGAAGTCCGCCTGGAAGAGAGCATGGTGGAGAATTTCAAGCGTCAGGTGATGATCGCGCAAACGCTTCAGCCGCGGTAGCAATTGGCATTTAGCACTTGGCACTTAGCACTTAGCCCTTGAACCTTAGTGGCGTCTCGCTGTTTGATTGCCGATCCCCTGTCTCAGGTCTTTCTCCTGTAGCATCGAAGACGTTTGAATGGCCAAGTGCTAAATGCCAAGTGCCAAGTGCGTCGGCTGAATGCTGAGTGCTAAGAACAACGACCCCATGCCCCAGTTCGTTAAAATCGCCGCCAAATCCGACCTGCCCGAGCCGGGCGAAGCCAGGGAGTTCACCGTGGGCGAAAAGGTTGTATGCGTCGCCAACATCAATGGCGCCATCTCCGCCATGGACAATGTCTGCCTGCATCGCGGCGGGCCGCTGGGCCAGGGCGTGATCGTAGAAGATAAGGTGGTCTGCCCCTGGCACGGCTGGGAGTGGAACCCGCAGACCGGAGAGGCGGGGCACAACCCTGCTTTCCGCGTGGCGGTATATCCCATCAAGGTGGAAGGCGAGGACGTGCTGATTGAGATATAGCTGTCAGCTCTCAGCTGTCAGCTATCAGTGACGGGCAGGTCGTGCTAGCCGGTTCGCCGACTTGCATCCAAGGCTATAATAGACAACAGATGAATTGCCGCCGCCATCACGGTATGAGCTCCCTGCCTGCCCCTCCCGGCAGGCTGCGCTGGAGTCTTGCTTTCCCGCGGGTGGCGCTAGTGCACGTCCCTTCGCGCTCCCGTCCCAACCTCTTCGGCGGCGACTAACACTCATCCTCCTCGCGCATGAACCTTCCCGGAACATCGGGGCGTCGTTCCACGCACTTTTGCGTGCTCAGCTCATTTTCAGGAGGATGCCATGTCAACCAAAATTGCAGCACCCGTGGCCGGAGGCCGCATCAAGACCCAGCTTCCCGGGCCCAACGCCCGCCGCATCGTCGCGGCTGACGATAAGTGGATTTCCCCGTCCTACACCCGCTCCTACCCCATGGTGGCCAAGCGCGGTCGCGGGGTGGTGGTCGAGGATGTGGATGGCAACGAGTTCCTCGACTTCTCCGCCGGCATAGCCGTGGTCTCCACCGGCCACTGCCATCCCGAAGTGGTGGCCGCCATTCAGAAGCAGGCGGGCGAACTCATCCACATGTCGGGAACCGATTTTTATTATGAGAACATGATCACCCTGGCCGAGCGCCTCTCCAGGATCGCTCCCATGCCCGGCCCCCACAAGGTGTACTACGGCAACTCCGGCACCGAAGCCATCGAGTGCGCCATCAAGCTCTCCCGCTACCACACCCAGCGCCAGAACATCATCGCCTTCTACGGCGCGTTTCACGGGCGCACCATGGGCTCGCTGGCGCTCACCGCTTCTAAGCCGCAGCAGAAGCGCCGTTTCGCTCCGCTCATGCCCGGCGTCACCCACATTCCCTATCCCAACCTCTACCGCCGTCCCAAAGGCACGGACGCCAAGCAGTACGCCATGGATTGCGCCCGCTTCATCGAGGAGAAGCTGTTCAAAACCACGCTGCCTCCCGAAGAAGTGGCCGCCATCTTCGTGGAGCCCATCCAGGGCGAAGGCGGCTATGTGGTGGCCCCGCCGGAATTCCTTCGCGAACTTCGCCGCATCTGCGACGAGAACGGCATCCTGCTGGTCGCCGACGAAGTCCAGTCGGGCGTGGGCCGCACCGGCAAGTGGTGGGCCATCGAGCACGCCGGCGTGGAGCCCGACATCGTCTGCATCGCCAAGGGCATTGCTTCCGGCATGCCTCTGGGCGTGACCATCAGCCGCGCCAGCATCATGGACTGGGTGCCGGGCTCGCACGCCTCCACCTTCGGTGGTAACCCCGTGTGCATCGCCGCCGCTTTGGCCACGCTCGACGTCATCGAGCGCGAGGGCATGAAGAACGCTGCCGAAGTTGGCCGCCACATCCTGCAGCGCCTCAGCAGTTGGCCGCAGAAGCACGCCATGGTGGGCGACGTCCGCGGGCAGGGGCTGATGATCGGTGTGGAAATCGTGAAGGATCACGAAAGTAAAACACCCGCCGGCCCGAATCGCGACCGCATCGTGGAACTCGCCTTCGAACGCGGCATTCTCTTCCTGGGCGCCGGACCCAACTCCATTCGCATCGCTCCGCCCCTGGTAGTCACCCGCCAGCAGGCCGACGAAGCCCTCGACGTGCTGGAAGAATGCATTGAGCAGGTGGGCGGCAAATCACACAAGACCGCCGGATCAGGACATCCCCAGGGAGCCTGAAATTAACTCTGTCTAATGGGAGGACCGTAATCCTCTGCGGTCCTCCTTTTTCATGCGGTAATTTTTTCCGGCAATTTTTGCTTACTCTCACCAGGCGCACCTTGGGGCCGCTCCTAAGTGATTGAATCCTAAGCCGCGGGCTTGGCAGCTTTTTTGCAACTCTACTCTGCATGGCGCACCAGTCCAGCAAAACTGCCGTCGCCAGGAGTCAGCCCAACGTTCTATCCGTATGCACTGACGGTTCAGTGCTGCGCACGCGCGGCATGGTGCTGCAGAACGCCGGCTATAACGTTTGCTCGGCTGAGGATTACAGCCAGGCGGTAAACCAGTGCACAACGCGCAGTTTTGACATCGCCGTGCTTAGCGCTTCGCTGCCCTACGACGACCGCATCGCCCTGGCCGCAGAAATGAAAAGACGCTGGCCCGCTACCCAGGTTGTGATGTACTGCCGCATTCATGAATTGCCTGCCCATGCCGACGTGGTGATTGATCCCTTCGACGGCCCCGGGGCTCTGCTCTTCGCCATCGAATCCACCCTCGAGCAATGATCGGTTCTTGTCGGTTGGCTCTTGTGACGCGGGCGTTCCGCCTGCGGCTTTGACTTTGCTACGCCAACGACTAACGACCAACCACCAACGACCAACCACTAACGACCAACCCCCAGCGACCGCTCTCCCCCCCCACGCCAAATGACGCCATCTGCTTCGGCTTACGCCACTTCCGGGTCTTCCTCGGGTTTTTAATGACAGCCCGACCCCGCAGGCGCTAAACTCGCTGCATCTCCTCGGTTGCCCACCAGGATGTGCGCATGTCTGGCCGTGTGACCCGGTTTACACTGCGGCTGTTGGATGGCTTGGCCCAGTTCCTGTTGCACCCGCCGCCGCCGCCGGCGCATCAAATAGTGGGTACCCGGGGCGAAGAAGAAGCGTATTTCTACCTGCGCCGCCTGGGATACGTGATGGTGGCGCGCAACTGGCGCTCCCCACGCCGCCGCGGCGAAATTGACCTGATCGGCTGGGACGGCAACGTGCTCTGTTTTGTGGAAGTGAAATCCCGCACCACTCGCGACGTAAAGCCCGCGGAATCCGCGGTGGATTCTCAAAAGCAGGATGAACTCGGCGGCATGGCCCGCGAGTATCTGCGGCGCGTCGCCGGCTCGCCCTCCTGGCGTTTCGACGTACTCAGCATTTATTACGACCAGCCCGGCGCGTCTCCGGAAATTACCTTATTTAAAAATGCGTTCTCGCTATCGTAAAATCATTGATTTGGGAAAGGATACTTTAATAACTTGCCTGAGTTAAGAAAAGACCCAGTAGTAGGCCGGTGGGTCATCATCTCCACCGACCGCGCCAAGCGTCCCACCGACTTCGCCCGCGAGCAGGTGAAGATCAAGGGCGGCTTTTGCCCCTTCTGCTACGGCAACGAAGACAAAACCCCGCCGGAAATCCAGGCCTATCGCCCCAGCCAGAACGGGGGTCCGCCGCCTCAGCGCGACACCTCCGGATGGACGGTACGCGTGGTGCCCAACAAGTTCCCGGCGCTGGGCATCGAGGGCAATCTCAGCCGTCAGGCCGAAGGCATGTTCGACAAGATGAACGGAATCGGCGCTCATGAGGTCATCATCGAGACGCCCGACCACAACGCCACCCTGGCCACTCTTCCCGCCAAGCGCGTGGAAGACGTGCTCTGGACCTTCCGCGACCGCATCCTCGATCTGAAGAAGGACCGCCGCTTCAAGTACATCCTCATCTTCAAGAACCATGGCGAGCCTGCGGGTGCTTCCCTGGAGCATGCCCACTCCCAATTGATCGCCCTGCCCATTCTGCCGCGCCAGGTGATCGAAGAACTGGAGGGCGCCAAGCAGTACTACATCTTCAAGGAGCGCTGCGTCTTCTGCGATGTGATTCGCCAGGAAATGGAACTCGGCAGTCGCGTGGTCAGCGAGAACGAGAATTTCCTGACCATCGCTCCCTACGCCCCGCGTTTCCCATTCGAGACCTGGATTCTGCCCAAGAGCCACGAGTCCGCTTT
>JBLMXE010000162.1:0-4554 GCA_050257615.1 Chlamydiota bacterium
AGCTGCAACGCAAGCGCTCGCGCAAAATGGCCAACGGCATTACCGAGTACATCATCCGCACCGGGGAGCCGCTGCTGGTGCGTTCCGAAATGGATAAGACGCGGGAGCGCATTGGGGCGCGGTTTGTGCCCGGCCGCCCGGCTCAATGTTTTGCCGGCGTGCCCATTTTGCTGAACGGCAAGCCCGCGGGGGCGATGGCGGCCATGAACGTGGAACGCGAGTTCGTTTATGAGCAGCGCGACCTGGAACTGCTGCGCACGGTGGCCGGCCAGGTGGCGGTGGCGGTGGAGAACGCCCGCCTTTTTGCCGACCAGCAGGAGCGCGCCCGGCATCTGGCTTTCCTTAACAACATCTCCAAAACCGCCATCTCCAGCGAAGACGCGCAGCAGATGCTGGCCGAAATCGTGGGCGAGATCCAGAAGAACTTCCAGTTCGATCATATCGGCATCGGGATTCTGGATTACGCCACCAAAGACATTGAGATCAAGGCGGAGGCGGGCACCACCGCCAAGGCGCTGGGCAAGCGCATCCCCCTGGGCGTGGGAATCGTGGGACGGGTGGCGCGCACCAACGAGATGGCGCTGGTGCAAAACACCGATGACGGGCATCTGCTGGGCATTTTGCGCGAATCGCGTTCCGTGTTCTGCCTGCCCATCACTTACGGCGACTCCATGCTGGGGGTGCTCAACGTGGAGAGCCAGCGGGAAAACGCCTTCAGCCCGCAGGACGTGCTCATCATGAACACGCTGGCCGACCTGCTGGCCACCGCTCTGCACAATGCGTTCGTCTTCCAGAAACTGCAGCAGCAGTCCATCACCGACGGTCTGACCGGCATCAAGACTCGGCGCTTTTTCTGGGAAGCGCTGACGGCGGAGTGGCGCCGCGCCTCGCGTTCCGGCCGCCCCTTCTCCGTGGTCATGGTGGACCTGGACAAGTTCAAAGAAGTGAACGACAGCATGGGCCACCTGGAAGGCGACCTGGTGCTGGCGCGGGTGGGACGTCTGCTGGAGCAGAAATGCCGCCAATCGAACGTGGTGGCGCGCTACGGCGGGGACGAGTTTGTGATCCTGATGCCCGAAACCGGGGTGGAGCAGGCGCAGATTCTTTCCGAGCGCCTGCGGCTGTGGATTGCCACCGACCCCATGCTTAGCGAGCGCCAGATCACAGGCAGCTTCGGCGTGGCCAGCTTTCCCCTGCACGGCTCCACCGCGGAAGACTGCCTGCGGGTGGCCGACGCCGGCATGTACGTTTCCAAACACGCGGGCGGTAACCGCGTTTCCACAGCGGAAGAATATGCGGAAGGCGAGACCGTGGCGGTGCAGCGCCAGCTCATCGCCGGATACATCGAAGGCTTCCTGCAGCGCGAGCACACCGGCCCGGAGTACGCCGAGGAACTGGTGATGACGCTGAAGAAATTCTGCGGGCCGGAAGGCGAGTGCCACCCCGAAGTCTTAAAGGAGGCAATTGAGGTGCTCTGCCGCGCCGCCGAAACCCGCGAGGTGCATGCCGGCAGCCATGGCGAATCAGTAGCCAGGTACGCGCGCGTGATCGGGCGCGCACTGGGCATGGAAGCCGACGAACTCGCCGACCTGGTTTACGCCGGGCGGGTGCACGATGTGGGCAAGATTTTTCTGCCGGAAAAAATTCTCAACAAGCCCGGGCCGCTGACCGAAGACGAGTACTACCTGGTAAAAATGCACTCCAAAGTGGGAGCGGAAATCCTGGCGACCATTCCTGGCAGCCGGCGGCTGCGGGAGTGGGTGGAGCACCATCACGAAAACTTCGACGGCAGCGGCTATCCCGCCGGGCTGCGCGGGGAGGAGATTCCGCTGGGCGCGCGCATTCTGCACGTGGCCGATGCCTATGTCAACATGACCACCGACCGCCCCTTTGCCGCCGGCCGCAACCCCGAAGCCGCCATGGCGGAACTGGAAGCCCTGAGCGGCACCCAGTTCGACGGCATGATTGTGCGCATTCTCACCCGCCAGCTCAAAGCGGAGAAGGCGACCACGCGGGGAAACTGAAGTTCTTGTTCCGACGTAATCTGTTTCCACTCAGACCAAAAGGGACTTGTGGAATGCCCGGCGAGGTCCCGAGTTTTGCCTGTTCTCGCCAATCGTCCTGAAGCATAATGCGGTCATGAGCAGAAACACGCCGAAGCTGGCGGCAGCAGTCGTTGGTTCTACTCGTGGTTGCCGGCTTGCTCTACATCGCGCTGGATACAACTAGCAAGCGGGTGCAGGGGTTGGCGCCGGAGGCGAAGAGCTTTCATTCTCCACCCCGGAGACGTCCTGCACAGTGGACCTTTGCTGAGCCAATGATTTACGCCAACGTATTTCAAGCCTGTTCGACAGGCCTCCCATGTAGTAGAACAGCAGACTTTTCCCTGCAATCTGTGCCAAAGGGCTGTTGCGTGTTAGAAGTAATGAACGGTGGAGGCAACAAGCAGCGTGCAGTTCACAGCTACGAGGTGTATTTGAACGGTGACCGGGTCATCCCAACTGCCACTTCCGAGTACAGCCATGCTACGGTGAAGGCCTCAACGCTCAATAGCGTGAAGGTTGTCCTGGTCGGTGAGCCAACAGCCTCCATAATGCTGGTGCTCTCCTACGACCCGCAAAGGAGCAACTAAAGCGGGTGCCCCACATTTGGCCGCGTGAAAACCCCGCTGAGTTTGTCGCTTATCTCTGGCGGCCAAATGTGGGGATATCTCGCCGTTTGGGAACTTCCCCACATTTGCCCGCGACAAACTCATGATGGCGCAAACTGCAGGCTTGTGCGGGCAAATGTGGGGCACCCGCGCTCTGTGAAATGTGTCGCCGCTCCTGTCTCAGTACGCAAACCCGTCGGGCTGGCTGAGGGCCTCGTTGTGGGCTTCCTTGTCTACGAACCGCCGGCCGGCGCCCAGCGCCTGGCGGTCGAGTTCCAGCAGCTGCGGGTTGCGCACCTTGGCTTCGAGCACGGCAACCGCCGTTTCAGAAGAGAGACATTCGGTCTCCTCCAGCAGCGCGCCCAGCAACACCACGTTGGCCACCTTGCCCGCGCCCAGGCGGTCGGCGATTTCGGTGGCGGGCAGGCAGAGCACGCGCGCCTGAGGAGCGGCGAAGTCTTCCGGCAGCTGTTCCCGGTTGTAGAAAATGAGGCCGTTCTCCGCCACCTGGGGCGCGAACTTGCGCAGGGAAAGCTCGTTCATGGCGATGAGTACGTCAGGGTGGGAGATGAGCGGCGAGCCGATTCGCTCCTGCGCCAGGCTGACGTGGCAATGGGCGCTGCCGCTGCGCATCTCCGGGCCATAAGAAGGCAACCAGCTCACCTCCAGGCCTTCGCGCATGCCCATCTCCGCCAGCAATTGGCCCAGAAGAAGGACGCCCTGGCCGCCGAAGCCGGCGATCTTGATGGACAGCTTCTTCAGGTGGTGTTGCGGCCTGGCGGCCGGCACGCGCGCAAACGGCTTCTCGCCGGCCTCTTTTATACCCAGGACATCGGCCACAGAGCGTTGCGGCGGATTCTTGCCCTCGGGAATGGTCGGTTTGCGATCGCGGAACACATTGAGCGGGAAAATGGGAATCATCTTCTCCGCCACCCAGCGGCGCGCGTCCACCGGCTGCATGTTCCAGATAGTGGGACAAGGGGAAAGAATCTCCACAAAAGTGAAGCCCGCGCCGTCACGCTGCATTTCCAGGGCCCGGCGCACGGCACGACGCGCCTGCATGATGTGCTTGTTGTCGGAAAGGGCCACGCGCTCAATGTAGGAGGGTGCTTCCAGAGTGGCCAGCAGCTCCGACATGTGCAGCGGGAAGCCTTCGTTCACCGGACGGCGGCCCCAGGGGCTGGTGGTGCTGGTCTGGCCAACCAGGGTGGTGGGCGCCATCTGCCCGCCAGTCATGCCGTAGATGGCGTTGTTCACGAAGAAGACGGCGATGTGCTCGCCGCGGTTGGCGGCATGAATGATTTCCGCGGTGCCGATGGCGGCCAGGTCGCCGTCGCCCTGGTAGGCGATCACGATCTTGTCCGGACAGGCACGCTTCAGGCCGGTGGCCGCGGCGGGAGCGCGCCCATGGGCTACCTGAACATTTCCCAAATCGAAATAGTAGTAGGCGAATACGGAACAACCCACCGGACTGACGAAAATGGTGCGGTCCTGCAAGCCCAAATCCTGGAGCGCTTCCGCCACCAGTTTGTGCGCTACTCCGTGGCCACAGCCCGGGCAATAGTGGGTCTGGTGCTTGAGTTCCGATTTGCGCTCGAAGCGGTCGTAAAAAACTTCGGAACGTGAGTGGAGCAGTTCGTAATCGGGTTCTGCCAAAATCGTCTTCTCGTCTTCCACCATGACCCCTCTCCCCAGCTGACTGGCTATCTGGCTGACTAGCAAACCCTTGCCGAAATGAAGCTAGTTAGCTAGTCATCTTTCCTCACGCCAATGCCGCCAGGCGCGAGAGCAGCTCTTCGTGTATCTCTTCCGCCAGGGGCACGTTGCCGCCCACGCGGTTGTAAAACTCCACCGGAACCTTGCCGTTGACCGCCAGGCGCACATCCTCCAGCATCTGGCCGTTG
>JBLMXE010000163.1:0-6045 GCA_050257615.1 Chlamydiota bacterium
GCGCGGTCGGGATAGGGTTCCGGCGTGCCCGTGCCCAGCACCACGACTTGGGTGTGGGCGGCCGTCGGCGAGGTTTGGGCCGGAGCCGCACCGGTTAACAACAGGACCGGGATCAGGAACAGAAATGGGCGCATCGTGAAAGGCGAGAGTTCGGTTCGGCTAGAGAATACCATCTGAAGCAATGTCGCTGGCGTGGTGATACCGCGCCTATAACCAGGAAGCGGGCATGCCTATTGACTTCGCTTTTCATTCGCCACATAATTTTGCCTGCAGAGTCAAGCCATGCGCGCGCCAATTTCGCCCGCGATTTCCGAATTGTTTGTTCGCAATTCACACGCACCCACAACCACTTTCCGCGCTACATTCTTCAAGCCGACTCCACATCATGGCGACCACTGACTACTCCCTGGAAAGCACACTTCCCGCCAGCGTGGATGCCGAGCGCTCCATTCTGGGCGCCATTCTGCTCGACAATTTTGCCTACAACCAGGCCGCCGAGCACCTGCGCCCCGACGATTTCGCCCTCGACGCCCACCGCCGCATTTACTCGCGCATGGTGGAGCTGGCGGAGACTTCCCGGCCCATAGACACCATCACTCTAACGGAGGAACTGGCACGACGCCGCGAAGTGGAAGCTGTGGGCGGCGTGGCTTACCTGACCTCGCTCACCGACGGCCTGCCCCGCCGCCCCAACATCGAGCACTACGTCAAGATCGTGCGCGACAAGGCGATGTTGCGTGGCCTGATTCACGCCGCCAACACCGCCATCGCCCGCGCCGCCGAGCAGTCTGACCCGGCGGAAGAGATCCTCGACGCCGCCGAAGCCGCCATCTTCCAGCTATCGGAGAACCGCATCGGCCGCGGATTCCTCGACATCCGCGAAATCGTCAAGGAATCCTTCGGCTCGCTCGACGCCCTCTACGAGCGCGGCCAGCGCATCACCGGCCTGGAAACCCATTTCGTGGATTTCGACAACATGACCAGCGGCCTGCAGCCCTCCGACCTGATCATCGTGGCTGCACGCCCTTCCATGGGCAAGACTGCCTTCGCCATGAACATCGCGGAGAACGCGGCCGTGCGCGACAAGAAAGTGGTGGGCATGTTCTCCCTGGAAATGTCGCGCGAGTCGCTGCTGCTGCGCCTGCTCTGCTCCCACGCCCGGGTGGACTCGCACAAGATGCGCACCGGCTTTCTCGGCCGCGAGGACTATGCCAAGCTGGTGACCGCGCTGGGCGAACTGAGCGAGTCGCCCATCTACATTGACGATACGCCCGGCATCTCGCTTTCGGAAATGCGCGCCAAGGCGCGCCGCCTGCAGCAGTCACAAGGGCGGCTCGACCTGATCATCGTGGACTACCTGCAGCTCATGTCAGGCAGCGGGATGGGCGGGCGCCGCTTTGAGAACCGTACACAGGAAGTTTCCGCCATCTCTCGCGGCCTGAAAGGACTGGCCAAGGAACTGCGCGTGCCGCTGATCGCGCTCTCCCAGCTCAGCCGCGCGCCGGAGAGCCGCGGCGGCGATCACCGGCCGCAACTCGCCGACCTGCGCGAATCCGGCTCTATCGAACAGGACGCCGATGTGGTGGCCTTCATCTTTCGCGAAGAAGTCTATAAACAGGACGATCCCGACCTGGATGGACTGGCCGAGTTGATCATCGCCAAACAGCGCAACGGGCCCACGGGTAAGGTGAACCTGGCGTTCATCAAGCGCAGCACGCGCTTCGAGTCCCGCGCTTCAGAATGAGATCTCACCACAGAGGACACAGAGGCCGCAGAGGTTCTGAAATCATGTTTGGCTCACTTGCTCATACCATTCCCTTCTCGTGGCATTAGGTTTTGGCGTCGCAACGTGGAATCGCACCAATTGGAGGGCCCTTTAGGCGAAAGAAAAAGACAAGAGATCCTCTGTGCTCTCTGTGTCCTCTGTGGTGAGTTACAAAGGTTTTCTGTGCAAAACCGCAGGGTTGCCTGAAATTTTGTGGCCCTCAGCGGGGCTGAGTGCCAATTCTCCCCCGAGTCCTAAGGTGTTGCATTTACAACCTTTAGGCCATGCCACAGGAGCGCTGCACTCCCGGTAAGTTCATGAATTCAGGTACCCTGACAGCGCGGACGCCTGCGAATCCACAAGCTTTTCCACAGCTTACTGGAAATTGTAAAGACGGCCTTTGGCAATTAGCACTTGGCACTTAGCCCCTCAAGGTTCGATTTCAATCTTGGATGCGGCGCAGACATTGCACGTGAGACTTCGCGGAACCGACACTATTAAATTGGCCAAGTGCTAAGTGCCAAGTGCTTGCCTTGATCGCCCTTCCTCAGCCAGCCCTGTAAACAATCTTTCCACGAACAATGGTGGCCACAACTCGCCCGGTAAGTTGCCAGCCGTCAAACGGACTGTTGCGGGCCAGGGAGCGCGACTTGCGCACGTCGTAGGTCCAGCGCGATTTGGGATCGAAGATGGTGACATCGGCATGATAGCCACGCTGCAGACTGCCTCGCGACTTCAGACCGATCACCCGAGCCGGGCCAGCGGTAAACAGCTCCACAATCCTGCTTAGCGGCACGCCGCGCTCGCGGTGCAGCTTGCTGATGGCCAGACCCAGCGCGGTCTCCAGGCCGATGATGCCGAAGGCGGCACGCTCGAACTCTACCTGCTTTTCGTGCAGCGCGTGGGGCGCATGGTCGGTGGCAATGGCGTCCACTGTGCCGTCCGCCAGCGCCACCTGCAGGGCTTCCCGGTCGGCGGCTGGGCGCAGTGGCGGGTTCATCTTGAAATTGGTGTCGTACTCGCCCACGTGTTCGTCGGTGAGCGCGAAGTGATGAGGCGCGGTCTCGCAGGTCACCTGCACGCGGGCGCGCTTGCCCCGGCGCACGATCTTCAGCGCCTCCGCGGTGGAAAGGTGGGCCACGTGATAATGGCCCCCGGTCGACTGCGCTAGCTGCACGTCGCGCTCGATCACGCTGGCTTCGGCGTCCACGGACATGCCGCGCAACCCCAGGCGAAACGCAGTAGGACCGTCATGCATGGAGCAGCCCGCCGTCTGGCGCGTGTCCTCGGCGTGCTGGATAACAGGAAGCTGCAGTTCGGCAGAGAGGCGCAAGGCCCGCTGCATGATGGCAGGGTCCAGGACGGGCTTGCCATCATCGCTGAACCCGGCCGCACCCGCCTGCTGCAGCGCGCGAAAATCCGTGAGCTCCTCGCCCAGACTGCCACGGGTGGCGGCGGCAATGGGAAACACGTTCACCGCCGCGCCACGCTCCGGCTGCAGCATCCAGGCGGTGATTTCCGGCAAATCATTCACCGGCACCGTGTTGGGCATGGCGCAGACGGAGGTGAAGCCGCCGGCCGCAGCCGCGGCCGTGCCGCTGGCGATGGTCTCCTTATACGCCTGGCCGGGCTCGCGCAGGTGCACGTGGAGATCAATGAATCCCGGAGCCACCACCAGCCCGCGGGCATCGAAGGACTCGTCGGCCGCGCCGTGAATTTTTTTTGCGGGCGCCACCTCAGCCACACGCCCATCGCGCAGCAGGACGTCGAGTTCGGCATCCACCCGCGCCAGCGGATCAATCACCCGCCCGCCGCGTAGCAGCAACGACTTCGGTTTGTCATTTCCTTTCGCCACGTCTTAGTTCCTTGCCGCGAAGCAGTTTCGACCTTAGCCGTTGGCCGCTAGTCGTTGGTCGTTGGCCTCTCAGCCCAAAGCCGACGACTAAGGACCAACGACTAACGACCGCCCTTCCCCAGAGCCCGCGCCAGGATGGCCATGCGCACGGCCACGCCATTGCGCACCTCTTCGCGGATCACCGCCTGCGGGGAATCGGCCACCTCGCTGCTCAACTCCATGCCGCGGATAATTGGTCCCGGATGCATCACCAGCGCTCCCGGCTTGGCCAGGCGAAGCCGTGCTGTGGTCAGCTGGTACTTGGCAATGTATTCGCCGACATCAAAGTGCATCTCCGCCAGACGCTCCTTCTGCACCCGCAGCAGCATGATCACATCGGCCCCGCGAATCGCCTCTTCCAGGTGGCGCGTGATGCGCAAGCCCTTCACCAGTGTGGCCGCGGTCTCGGGCACAAACTCCGGCGGGCCGCACAGGCTGAGCTGCACCCCGAACTTGCTGAGCAGGTGAATGTTGGAACGCGCCACCCGGCTGTGGTAGATGTCGCCCACAATGGCCATGCGCTTGCCGCGCAGGTCTTTCATGTGCTGCAGGATAGTGTAGGCGTCGAGCAGCGCCTGCGAAGGATGCTCGTGCATGCCGTCGCCGGCATTGATCACGGGCACGTCGAGGTGGGCGGCGATCAGGTGTGGTGCGCCCGCATTAGGATGGCGGAAAACCAGGGCGTCGCAGCCCACCGCGCGGAGTGTATAGCCGGTATCGAGCAGGGACTCGCCCTTTTCAATGCTCGATCCGCTGGCGTGCACCAGCAGGGTGATGGCGCCCAGTCTCTTGGCCGCCATTTCGAAGGAAGTGCGGGTGCGAGTGGAGGCCTCGTAGAACACCAGCCCCACCGTCTTGCCTCGGAGCAGCGGACGAGGCTGGCCGCGCTGCATGCGGCGCGCCAACTGCAGCAGGCTGGTGATCTCTTCCGCCTGCAGGTGTTCGATGCCCAGCAGCGACCCACGCGCAAACGCACTCATGCCCCGCGACTCTGCCTCCTCTCGCGTCCACGCGCAACCGCCGCCATCAGTCCTCCCGCTCCACCAGCAACACCTTTTCGGCGTTGTCCACTTCTTTCAGCTTGACTTCGATGATCTCATTGTCGGTGGTCTGCACCATGCGACCCACGTAGGTAGCCTCGATGGGCAGCTCGCGGTGGCCGCGGTCAATCAGCACGCACAGTTGCACCCGGTGCGGTCGGCCGTGGACAAACAAGGCGTCCATGGCAGCGCGTGTGGTGCGGCCGGTGTAGAGCACATCGTCCACCAGCACAACGTGCTTGCCGGTGACCGAAAATTCCAAGTCCTTTTCCTGCACCACCGGCTTGTGGTCAATGGTGGAGAGGTCGTCGCGGTAGAGGGTGATATCGAGGCTGCCCACGGGCACGGGCTTGTCTTCAATGCGCCCGATCAGCTTGCCCAGGCGCTCGGCTAGGGGCACACCGCGGCGGCGGATGCCGACCAAAGCTAAGTCATTCACGCCATTGTTCTTCTCCACAATTTCGTGAGCCAGGCGCACCAGGGTGCGCTCAATCTCCGAGGCGGACATCAGTTGCGCCTTCTGGCGCAGCTTGGGCGGGCGAGGTACAGGTTGTGCAGTCATCGAAGCGGCATGATACGCGGTGGCGCGGCCTGAGCACAAGGACGTGAAAGGCATTTACCGCCGAGACGCCGAGATCGCCGAGGACATCATTGAAAGATCCTACTCGGCGATCTTGGCGTCTCGGCGGCGAAAGGATTTTCGGTTTACCCGTGGCGAGGCTTACAGTGATCGCGTCTCTCGTTTCCCAGAAAGCACCGCCGCGATCGCCCCGCCCAGGCTGGAAACGACGACGAAAAGCACCAGCATGAGCACGATTCCTACGGCGATCAGCGTGCGCATGCCCTCCGGCGTAAGGAACTGCTGCACCATCTGCTGCGCCTCGGGGTTGCCGCTGCGCGCCGCTGAGATCTTCAGGGCCTGCTCCATGGCGGCCCGCAGTTGTCCGCTGCCGCGCATGGCCAGCATTTGCACCAGGGAGAGCAGCCCGAAGATGACGAACCCCATCACCCCCGCCCTGGCCCCCAGGCGTGCGCCCGCCCCCGTGGTCATGGCCCCCAGGTGCTGCCGGCGGCGGTAGATCAGCACAGCCAACATGCCGCCGCCCAGCATCCACACGATAAAGCCTAATTGCGGCAGCCCGGTCGCCAGCATGACTACCAGGGCGGCCAGGGCTCCCAGGCCGGCAGCCAGGTTGGCGGCTTGCCAGCCTCGCGCCAGGCGTGCGGGCTGCAGATCAGCCAAAGTTACCGGACGCTCCGCCGGCTGCCCCTCCAAAACGGGGCTGTAGGGAGGGCGCTCGGGCGCGGGCGCCGGGCTGGCCATCACCCGGATTTGCGGGGCATTG
>JBLMXE010000164.1:0-2854 GCA_050257615.1 Chlamydiota bacterium
ATGAAGCGGAGCAAACGGACAATTTTGCGAATAATGAAGAAGCCGACGCCTGCAGCTAACAGGATGACCACCAGAACTCCCATCCTGGATGCGTATGCTGCAACCATATCCAGTTGTTTGCGAAAGACAAAGCCCAGCGTGGCGTAGGCGCCCGACCAGAGAGTGGCTCCCAAGGCATCGAAGAAGAGAAACCGCGTGCGGGCTGTGTTCGACGCTCCTGCCAATGGAACCGCGACAGCATCGATGCCGATTACAAACTTTGAACCCAGGAACAACCTCACACCATGCCGGCCGAAAGACTCTTCCGCCTTGCGCACACAACCACCCGGATCCTTGGATATCCCGCAGGCGAAATGCAGGATTCTTGTGCCCCACTTGCGCCCGGCCTCGAACCACGCCAGGTCCGCCAAGGCCAGGGCAAGGGCCGAAAGAACTACGATGGCTGCGAAGTTTAGCTTCCCGGAGGCCGCCAGGGCCCCCGCTGCAAGAAGAATCAGATTCCCCGGTACCGGCAAACCGGCCTGGCCCCCCAGCAGGGAAACAAACACCAACCAGTAACCATGTTCCGCGAGGAAATGGACCATATCGTTCATGCATGAACCTTCAGCCGCCGTGATGTTGTTTCTCTATCACCTGCGTCCAGGTAAGCGGACCTGCACTCGAGCGTTGGGCCCGAACGCAGCCGGCGCAGTTGGTTGAATTATAACGTCTGTGATCACCTGGAGCGACTTCCACTTGCCGGTCGGTTCGAGTTTCCCCGTGGGAACCATTACGGCGGAGCACGCAGCCGCTCCAACGGACTTGTGCCGCTGGCTCTTGCGCGCAGGAAATGGAAAACACGGGGAGTGGGAAATAGGAAGTAGGAATTAGGAAAAAGGCGAAAGACGGGAGGAAGCAGCGGCACTCTTGAGACAATCGTGACTGCAATCACTCAATTGCAATTCGCTGATTCGTTCAATTTTCCAGAACACCCCTTATAGTTCTAAGCCGGGTGCCGAAGGCAACCGGAACCCCATCAATGAAGTCAACTCTGTGGTCAAGTCTCGACAGAAGATCTCCGAAGCGGTAAAAGTGGCGAAGGAGGTAACGCCTCGCACGGCTACGAATCCGACACCCCGACGTTTGACGACCAGGGAGAGAGTTTCGAGCCGCGCGGGACGTTCGGACCCGAAACGCACACTCAGATGGGGTCATACCGATGACTTTGCTATAAGGGCTGCGCGTGGTCCGAACCTGCGTCTCCTCGCATCTTCGCTGAGGAGGATCGAGATGGAAGCACCCGCTTCGAACCTGGAAATTGTGGCCTGGGTAGGCCTGGACTGGGCCGACCGGAGCCATGAAATTCGCCTGCAAGCGGTCGGTTCCGAAGTATCGGAATCGCTCACCGTGGAACAAAAACCTGAAGCCCTGCACGCCTGGATCACCCAACTGCGCACTCGTTTTCCGCAGGGCCGGATCGCCCTGGCGCTGGAACAATCGCGGGGGGCGGTGATCTATGCGCTGATGAACTACGATTTCCTGCTGCTCTATCCGGTGCCGCCCAAGGGGCTGGCGCGCTACCGGGAGGCCTTTGCCACCAGTGGCGCCAAGAGCGATCCCACCGATGCGGGTCTGCTGCTGGAACTGGTGCGCACGCATCGCGACCGGCTCAGAGCCTGGCAACCCGAGGACGCCCTGACCCGGCAACTGCGCCTGCTGGTCGAACACCGCCGGCGCACCGTGGCCGACCGCACCCGCCTGACCAACCGCCTGACGGCCCTGCTGAAGACTTACTTCCCTCAAGCCTTGGATTGGGCCGGAGAGTTGCGCGGCGCGGCCGCCTGCGAGTTTCTGCAAACCTGGCCCACCCTGCAGGCGGTGCAGCAAGCACGCCGTTCCCAGCTGCGTCGGTTCTATCACGATCATCGCCGGCTGTCGGCGGAAGATCTGAAGCAGCTGTTCCAGCAGATCGACCAGGCTCAGCCGCTCACCCACGACCGGGCGCTGGTGGAGGCCTCGGCGCTGATGACGCAGACGCTGGCCGAACAGCTTCGGGCGGTAATCGCCTCTCTGGAGCGTCTCGACCGGGCACTGGAAGAACTCTTCGGCCAGCATCCCGACCAGGAGCTTTTTAACAGCCTGCCGGGTGCCGGCGAGGCCTTGGCTCCGCGCCTGGCGGCAGCCTTCGGCTCGGATCGCCACCGCTTCCAGAGCGCTGAGGAACTGCAGCAATTCTCCGGCGTCGCCCCGGTCACCGAAGCCAGCGGCAAGATGCATTGGGTGCACTGGCGCATGGCCTGTCCCAAGTTCTTGCGCCAGACCTTCCACGAATTCGCTGCCGCCTCCACTCATCGCTCGCTCTGGGCTCGGGCTTATTACGACCGGCAGCGGCAGCGCGGCGCTTCCCACCACGCCGCCGTGCGCGCCCTGGCCTATAAATGGATTCGTGTCCTCTACCGCTGCTGGCAAACTCGTACCCCCTATGACGAAAAGCTTTACCTCGAAGCCCTGCGCCGGCGCCCTTCACCACTCTGGCTGGCAGCCGCCGCAACGTCAACCCAGGAGGCTCGATGTTGAACCATGCCTAAAAAATCCTTGACCCACTCAACTCAGATGTCTCTCCTCAAGGTAGAGGGCTATGGATTCTTAGGCTGGCGGGGCCACGCTCGGGACATGTAATGCAGGGATTCATCTCCCGCTCTGCGGGATCAGAATGACGGAGGACCGGGCGACGGCGGGAGGGCAGAGCCCTCCCCTACGCAAAAGCCGCGGGCCATGAAGGCCCGCGATACAAATGCGGCTGAAACAGCTCCGGAGGAGCGGAAGAATTTAGCCCATGGCGCAAGCCATGGGTGAACGGTCGCGGCCCACACCC
>JBLMXE010000165.1:0-4877 GCA_050257615.1 Chlamydiota bacterium
CGCCCATTGCGCCGACGCCGTGCTGCTGATTGTGGCCGCGCTGGCCGATTCGGAACTGCGCAGCCTTCATCAAAGCGCCCGCAGGCTTAGTCTTGACGTTCTGTGCGAAGTTCATGACGAAAAGGAGCTGGAGCGCGCTGTGGATGCCGGCTGCGACATCATCGGCGTCAACAGCCGCAACCTGCGCACCTTTGAAGTGGACCTGCAAACTCCGTTGCGTCTGGCGCGCCGGCTTCCGCCGGGCGTGCTGGCGGTGGCGGAGAGCGGCATTCATTCCGCTGACCAGATGCGGGAACTGCGCGTCGCCGGTTACCAGGCGTTTCTCGTCGGCGAATCCCTGATGAAGGCTCCGCATCCCGGCGAAGCGCTGCGCGAGCTGATTGGGCAAACGCAAGGTCCCTCGACGCGTGCTCCTTCGCAGCCGCTCAGTCGCGCTCGCTCGGGATGACATCCGGAAGAGAATTGCATTTTACTGACCACTGACCACTGGCAACTGACCACTGCTTTTCGTGAACTGAGAACTGAGAACTGAGAACTGAGAACTGCTTTGTTCTGGATCAAGATTTGCGGCACTACCAACCCGGGGGACGCGCTGGCGGCGGCGGAAGCCGGCGCTGACGCGCTGGGCTTCGTCTTCGCGCCCAGTCCGCGGCGCATCAGTCCGCGCGAAGCCGCCAGGATTACCGCCGTTCTGCCGTCCTCGGTCGAGAAGATCGGGGTGTTCGTGAACCAGTCTGCGGAGGTGGTGCTCGATACTATCCAGAAGGCTGGGCTGACTGGGGTGCAGCTGCATGGCGACGAAGACCGGCAATTTGCGCGTCGTCTTCGGGATCAGCGCGACTCCCCGGAGCTGCGCATTATTAAGACGATCTCCATGCGCGAAGCCGGCGAAGGGACTGCCATCGCCACACAAGAGAATGCGGCCGGAGCGTTCAGTGCGCTAATGCTTGATTCCGGCGGCAGCGGAGGCAAGCGCGGCGGCACCGGCATGACCTTTGACTGGCAGGATGCCGCGCCCATGGCGAGGTTGCTGGCCAAGAAATTCAAGCTGATCATCGCCGGCGGGCTTAACCCTGATAATGTTGCAAGGGCGCTGCGCATCTTTTGCCCCTGGGGTGTGGATGTAGTTTCTGGAGTAGAGCAGGCGCCGGGGAAGAAGGACGTCAAGAAGTTGCATGCGTTCATCGCCGCCGTGCGCCAGTTTGATGCGGCCCCGCTCTATCAAAAAGCTGAAACCCGGAAGTGAATTGGGAATCTGAGTCACTTGGCAACCACTACCATTTCGCGCAAGAAACCCTCCACCTCGCCGGTCGGACGTTTTGGGCCGTTTGGCGGGCGTTACGTTCCAGAAACGCTCATGGCGGCGCTGGAGGAACTGGAGCAGGTGTACCGGGCGGCCCGGCGCGACAAGAAGTTTCAGGATGAACTGAATGGGCTGCTGCGGCACTACGCCGGACGTCCCACGCCCTTGTTCTTTGCCCGCCGGCTCACAGAAAAACTTGGCGGCGCCAGAATCTATCTGAAGCGCGAAGACCTGCTGCACACTGGCGCGCACAAAATCAACAACTGCCTGGGGCAGGCGCTGCTAACGCGCCGCATGGGCAAGCAGCGGGTGATCGCGGAAACCGGCGCCGGCCAGCACGGCGTGGCCACCGCGACTGTGTGCGCCCTGTTCGGCTTTGAGTGCGTGGTTTATATGGGCGCGGAAGACATGCGGCGCCAGGAACTGAACGTTTTCCGCATGCGCCTGCTGGGGGCGGAGGTGCGAAGCGTGGACGCAGGCTCGCGCACGCTCAAGGACGCCATCAACGAAGCCATGCGCGACTGGGTCACCAATGTGCGCACCACGCATTACCTGCTGGGCAGCGTGCTGGGCGCGCATCCTTATCCCGAGATGGTGCGCGACTTCCATTCGGTGATAGGCAGGGAAGCGAGGGCTCAGGTACGCAAGCAGGCAGGGAAGCTGCCGGCGGCGGTGATTGCCTGCGTGGGCGGCGGTTCCAACGCCATTGGCATTTTCAGCGCCTTCATTCCTGATCGCGGCGTGCGCCTGATCGGCGTAGAAGCCGGCGGCCGGGGTGCGCAACTGGGTGAGCACGCCGCGCGCTTTCATGGCGGCGCGCCGGGGGTGTTGCAGGGAACTTATTCCTACGTGCTGCAGGACGCGGCCGGCCAGATAGCTACCACGCACTCCGTTTCCGCCGGCCTCGACTACCCGGGCGTGGGCCCAGAGCATGCCTGGCTGAAGGAGAGCGGGCGCGCGGAGTATGTTTCCGCGTCGGACGCAGAGGCGCTGGAAGCCTGCTCGCTCCTGGCCCGCACGGAAGGGATTATCCCCGCGCTGGAATCAGCGCACGCGGTAGCGGAGTGCGTCAAGCGCGCGCCCAAGATGAAGCGTTCCGAAGTAGTGATCGTCAACATTTCCGGCCGTGGCGACAAGGATATGGGAATCCTGCGCGAAAACCTGAAGAATTTGTAATTAACTCATTCGATCATTGAATCATTGAATTGACGATGGGTCTTATCTTCTCAAACAAGCCGTCTCTGGTCGCCTATCTCACCTGCGGCGATCCCGACTTGGCCACCACGCGCGAGGTGGCGCTGGCGGCGGTTGATGCCGGCGCGGCGGTGCTGGAACTGGGTGTGCCGTTCAGCGACCCGGTGGCCGACGGGCCGGTGATCCAGCGGGCCAGCGAGCGCGCGCTGCGTCACGGCACCAGCCTGGCTGACGTGCTGCGGTTGGCCGCCGAACTGCGCCAGCATACCTCGGCCGGGCTGATTGTGTTTTCTTATCTGAATCCGATTCTGCAGTTTGGGCTCGATCGTTTTTGTGATGCGGCTGCCCAAGCCGGGCTCGACGGCGCTCTGGTCACTGATCTGCCGGTGGAAGAAGCCGGCGACTACCTGCAGGGCATGCGCGCGCGCCAACTGGCCACGGTCTTTCTGGCTGCCCCTACCAGCACCGATCGCCGTCTGCAGCGAATCGCCCAGGCTTCCACCGGCTTCGTGTACGCCGTATCGCGCACGGGTGTGACCGGCGAGCGCGACCAGCTTCCCCAGGATGCTCGCGACCTGGTCCGCCGGCTGCGCAAACACACTAAGCTCCCCGTCGCCGTGGGTTTTGGTATCTCCACTCCGCAGCAATTTGCCGCGGTCGGCGAGTATGCCGATGCCGCCGTAGTGGGCAGCGCCATCGTGCACACCATCGAGCGCAGTCCGGGACGGGAGGCGGCAGCGGTGCGGAAATTCGTGGCGGGGCTGGTGGGTAGAAGCGGTAACAAGGTGCGCGCTCGCAGCTCGGCCAACCGTGCCTGATTACAAATCGCCCGGCTTCGCTTACTATTTTTAGATTCCCTGATCGTCATGGACATCGCTGATTGGCGCAAGAAAATTGACGAGATTGACCGCAAGCTGGTGGAGTTGATCAATCAGCGGGCGGAGGCGGCGCGCGCTATCGGCCGGCTGAAGCGCAACACCAAGATGCCGATTTATGAACCGGACCGGGAGAAGATCATTTTTGAAAACGTCCGCAAGCTCAATCAAGGTCCGCTGGAGCACCAGGACCTGATCCGGATTTACGAGCGCCTGATTGACGTGATGCGCAAGATTCAGAAAGA
This sequence comes from Chlamydiota bacterium, assembly GCA_050257615.1. Classification (GTDB taxonomy): domain Bacteria; phylum Acidobacteriota; class Terriglobia; order Terriglobales; family Acidobacteriaceae; genus JAICWP01. The sequence goes on from JBLMXE010000165.1 coordinate 3,618, forward strand.
GGAGATTGTTCCGGAGCGAACCAGCGCGCCAGGTGATACCGAACTGGAATCGGAGGTGAATGACTGAGAAGCAGCACTTAGCATTTAGCAATTAGCATTTGGCCATTCAATTTTGGTGGCGAGAGCCGAAGACCGAAGACCGAAAGCCGAAGGCCGAGTGCTGAGAGCTAGGGAGCTAGTCAGCCAGTCAGCTACCTATGATCGTCGCCATGCAGGAATCCGCGAGCGAAGAACAGATTCAGCAGGTCATCGAGCACCTGGTGAAGATGGGCTTCGAAGTTCACCGCAGCACTGGTGTGCGCCAGACGGTGCTGGGGGCAGTAGGCGCGCGCGCGGATTTCGACATCCGCGAACTGGAACTGCTCAGCGGCGTGGATCAGGTGCACCGAATAAGTTCGCCTTACAAGCTGGCAGGGCGCAGTTTCCGTCCTGAAGGCACGGTCGTCAAGCTGCGCAAGGGCCTGGAGATCGGCGGTAATAAGGTGGTGGTCATGGCCGGCCCCTGCTCCGTGGAATCGCGCGAGCAGTTGTTTGCCGCCGCCGAACAGGTAGCTGCAGCGGGCGCCCGCGTGCTGCGCGGCGGCGCCTTCAAGCCGCGTTCTTCTCCTTATTCTTTTCAGGGCCTGGGTGAAGAGGCGCTCAACCTGCTGCGCGAAGCGGGCGACAGATTTGGCCTGCTGGTGATCAGCGAGGTCATGGCAATTTCTCAAATCGCGCTGATGACGCCTTACGTGGACATTCTCCAGGTGGGCGCGCGCAACATGCAGAATTTCGACCTGCTGCGCGAACTGGGCAAGATGCGCAAGCCGGTGCTGCTCAAGCGCGGCATTGCCGCCACCCTGGAAGAGCTGCTGCTTTCTGCGGAGTACATCATGGCGGGCGGGAACTACGACGTTATTCTGTGCGAGCGCGGCATTCGCACCTTTGAAACCTACACCCGCAATACCATGGATATCTCCGCCATTCCCATCATCCACAAGCTTTCGCACCTGCCCATGACCGCCGACCCTTCGCACGGCACCGGGCGGCGCGATAAAGTGGCCCCCATGGCGCGGGCGGCGGTGGCAGCCGGCTGCGATGCCTTGCTCATCGAAGTGCATCACGACGCCGACCACGCTCTCTCCGACGGCGCCCAATCCCTATATCCCGAGCAGTTTCGCAAGCTGATGGACGAGCTGCGCATGATCGCCCCGGCCGTGGGCCGCAGCATCGCGTGAACTCAATTCGCCAAATCACGATCATCGGCACGGGGCTGATCGG
>JBLMXE010000166.1:0-3781 GCA_050257615.1 Chlamydiota bacterium
TTTTGACGTGCTGCTGGCCAATAGCGACACGCGCGCCAGCCTGGCTGTGGCCCGCTCGCTCCGGCGCCACGGCGTCTCCGTTCTGCTGCTGGCCGATAAACCCACCGACTTCGTGCTCTACTCGCGCTCCGCCAAAGATCACGTTGTCGGACCCTCGGCCCGCACCGATCCCGAGGCCTTCGGCGCCTTCGTTCTGCAAACGGTGTGCGAACACCGGATTCCCCTGGCGGTGCCCATCAACGACAAGGATGTGATCGCCTTCGAGCGCTGCCGCCCCGCCCTGGAGGCGGAAACCCGGGTGGCCATGGCCAGTTCCCGCGCCGTGCGCAGCGTTCTGGACAAGCGCAAGAACCTGGAGCTGGCCCGCGAGCTGGGAGTGCCCTGCCCGCGGCAATTCGAGCTCACCGATCCCGCCCAGATCGGGGAGATGATTCGCTGCCTGGGATTTCCTCTGGTGCTGAAGAATCCGGGTCCCAGCTTTTCCACGCTGAGCTCGCCCTTCAATTTCCGCGTGCTCTTTGCCCAGAACGAGGAAGAACTCCGCAGGTACATTTCCCAGCACTGCCGGGGCGGGATGTACCCGCTTTTCCAGGAATGCGTCACCGGCGACGTGCACAACCTGTGCTGCTTTGCCGCCGCCGGCGAATTGCTGGCGGTGCACGAATACCACTCCCTGCGGCGCTACTCCGGCGCCGGAGTTCTGCGCACCATCGTGGAGCCCATTCCGCAGCTGGTCACCTACGCCCGCAAACTGCTGCAGGCGCTCGAGTGGGATGGCGTGGCGCATCTCGGCTTCTTCCTCAGCAAGGACCGCAGCCAGGCCTGGTATATGGAGACTAACGGCCGCTTCTGGGCGTCCACCGAGGGATCGGTGCACGCGGGCTGGGATTTCCCCTGCTGGGTTTACAACTACTTTCGCCACGGCCGCCGCCCGCAGGTGGGCGCGATTCAACTGGGCAGCACCACCTGCTGGCACATGGGAGACCTGCTGGCCCTGGCCGAGTACCTGCGGGGCGGAGAATGTCCTTCCACCGGCGCCCCCGAGGGCAAGCTGCGGGCGATGCTCAGCTACCTGGCGGGATTCCGTCCCGGCATTCACTCCGACGTTTTTCACTGGAACGATCCCCTGCCCGGAATCATGGAAAACTGGCAGTACGTCCGGCAGTTTCTGCGGCGGGGCACGCAGGCGGCCAAATCTCAGCCGGCCGCGCGCCGCACTGCTGCCTAAGCTATGTGACTTTTCAGGCGTGTGGGAACGGAAAGAAGATTCAACAGGGCTCTAAGGAGAGAAACGAGGGGTGGAGCAGGTCCCGAAGGGAGGATCTAGAGGCCCCTGCTCCACACGGAAAGCCTTATTCGATCAGTCGGCCGTGGCCGCGGCGTTGCCGTTCACGCCATTGGTGGGCGCGGGCAGCTTGGCGGCGCGATTGGAAGGCAGGCCGGTATCGCGAATCTTGTAGAGCAGCGCCCGGTAGCTGATGCTCAGCGCCCGCGCCGACTGCTTGCGGTTCCAGTGGTTGGCCTGCAGCACCTTCAGGATTACTTTACGCTCCAGTTCGCGCACCGCCTGCCGGGTCAGCTTCTTCAGCGAAATGGGGCCGTCAATGGAAATCTCGGGATTAAAGACGTCGCGCTCCTGGCTGACCAGGTCGTTGCTGATGGCTTCTTCGGTGCCTAGGATCACGTAGCGCTTGATCAGGTTTTCCAGCTCGCGGATGTTGCCGGGCCAATGGTACTTCTGCAGCATGCCCATGAGCTCGTCGGAAAGCTCACAGGCGCGGCAGTTGTACTTGCGGTTGTAATAGTCGAGGAAGTAGGCCACGAGCTCAGGAATGTCGGCGACGCGGTCGCGCAGCGGCGGCATATGCAGGTTCACCACGTTGATGCGGTAGAACAGGTCCTGACGGAAGGTGCCGCTGGCGATCTCCTGCTCCAGCTGGCGGTTGGTGGCGCAAACTACCCGCACCTCCACCTTCTTGTCTTCCTGGGCGCCAATGCGGCAGAACTGACCATCCTGCAGCAGTTGCAGCAGCTTGGACTGCAGGGCCGAATCCAGCTCGGAAATTTCGTCCAGGAAGAGGGTGCCGCGATGCGCCATCTCCACCCGGCCGGGCTTGGAGCCGTAGGCCCCGGTGAAGGCGCCCTTCTCGTATCCGAACAGCTCGCTCTCCAGCAGGGTGCCGGGAATGGCCGGGCAGTTCACCTTGACGAAGGGCCCAGTCCGCCACGGCGACAGACCGTGGATCATGCGGGCGATAATGTCCTTCCCGGTGCCGCTTTCTCCTTGAATCAAAACGGGTACGTTGGCTCCGGCCAGCTTCTGCAGGCGCTCACGCAGGGCGCGCATGGCCTCAGTGCGGCCGAAAACCACATTCTCCGGGGGAATTTCGCCCAATGACTGGGTCAACGAACTGACGGAAGTTGCAGCCATGTGTAGTCACTCCGCCGGACTGTAGACCGCCCCGGCGCGGGTGTTAAGTGCACCCCGAGCACCAAAGTACGTGCCCCTCTTTTGCACACCCTGTTTTTAATAATAAAGTCCATGTTATCAATGACTTAATGAATCTATTCGGCGTACAAACCCGACCTCCGGGAAGGTCAGCCAAGAAGCCAGTTTCTCTGGGCGGGGTGGGAAAAGCTTTTCACAGCGAAGAAGTAACTTTCCTTCCTGCTGCGGGCAGTAGAGGGCGGGAAAACTTCAGGCCAACCAACTGGTGGCGATTGCAAGGACGGGTGTGAACCACGCGCCCCTGCAGTCGGCGTACGGCCCGTGGCAACTGGGAGGCATCAGAGAGGGGCGCGCTGGGCACCTCCAGCGAAACCCCGGCGGAAAGCGGCAAAGCGCGTGAAACCGCCAGCAGCACTCCGCCCGCGCTCAGGTTCAAAGCGGTGGCAAATTCAAGGAACTCCTTGCCCCGCTCGTCCTTACCACGAACGAAAACCGGGATCGCCAGAGGCAATCTTTCCCAGATTCGATGCTCTTTCTCCCCAGTCCGGCCGGCCACGCTTTTGCCTTAGCAGTTGAATTTAAAGCAGCTATCTCTCGCACCTTACGTGCCAAATCCAACTGCTCCAATTCATTAGACGCGCGCGACCGGCCTACAGAAGAACAAGTTTGAGAGGATAGCGGTAAAAACCCCCGCCAGTCGCGGGTTTCAGGCAAAATCAGAGGACAATGAGCCGGCGGGCGCAGGGGTGAGTCCTCAAGTGCCCTGCCAGTGGGCAGACGCAACGTTTTTCTCTTTTGTGACTAAAGACATGCATTTTGGTCGTTGACAGGGGTAAAACTCTGACATAGCATTCTTTCTACAAGGGCCTAGAAAAACAAGCTCTTAGGTGCCCCTCCCCCCTAGATTTGCAAGCGATTACTGCGGATACTGCAGCGGAGATGAGTGTGTCTACAACCAAGGGGGAGCTACTCGGACGCTCCGTCACCAGCGAAGCGGAACTCCGCGCTAGCACCAGCAGCCAGCAGGAACTGCTTCAGGCGTATATGCAGCTCCAGGAACGCTACCACCGCTGCACCGAGGCCCTGGCTTCCGCCGCCCATGACCTGAAGACCCCGCTGGCGATTCTCTCCGGCTACATCGAATTGCTGCAGAACGACAAACTGGGGCCACTGAGCGAGCGCCAGCGCTCCATCCTGCAGGACATGCAGGCCAGCAGCGCGCGCCTGGAACATTTTGTCCAGGATTTCCTTACTTTCAGCGTGCTGGAAACCGGCGAACTGAAGATGAAGTACGAGAGCGGCAACATGAACGCCTGCCTCTCGGAAATCTGC
>JBLMXE010000167.1:0-12446 GCA_050257615.1 Chlamydiota bacterium
GACGCGCAAAAAACGTCGGCAGCGCATTGCTGCGCGCCGTGTTTCGTTGCACTACCACTGTCACTAATGGATCGTTAGGTCTCGAGAAATCGAACGTAATGTCGGCATCTTGAATGGACGCTGGCTGCCCTCCAACCTTATTCAGGCCGCCCACCGCCTCGGCCCTCTGACGGGCGATTGTTTGCGCTGTGCTGGCATCCACCACGCCGTAAAAGTAATTGCTGTCCGCCAGCGCCTGCGCTCCCGCCAGGGCGGCGGCATCGGCCCCCCGCTGCGCCTCGCTGCGCGCCAAATAGAGGATCACGCCGTCAATGGCCAAGGCCGCCATCGCCAGCATGGCGAACAGCAAAACTGCCGTTAACAGTAAACTTACCCCGGATTCTTTAACGTTCTTCAAGTGGCCCTCGCCTGCGCCCGCGCAGTCGCTATCCTCCCAATTGCGGCATGTAGGCATCGCTGGAGAGCTGCGATAAGGAGGGGAATTTGGCTCCCGGCGCAATTAAGGTGATCGCCCGCCCGAAGTGCCACGCATAGGGATACTGCAGGGAAACGTGGGTTACCCCTACCAACATACCCCCCACGGTTACCTGGCCTCCACGATCTATAACTAGGGTAAGGGTGCCTGGGCATCCCGTATTTGCCGTAAATGTCCAGCTCCCCTGGCCGGAGTTGGTCGGCGCAGCCGAAGCCAACCCGCAGGTGTTCACGTGAGCATTGTTCAAATAGTTCACAATTACGTCACGCACTGAGAGGATGGAAGGCGGGGTAGTCTGGGTCAGATCTATGGTCCCTTCCTGCACCGCCCAGCGGGCTCCCTCCCGCGCGGCGTTGTTCAATTCCTGCTTGCGATTGATGGCCATCCCAAAATCGAGAATGCCGATCAGCAGCACCGCAATAATGGGCAGCGTAACCGCAAATTCAACCAGCTCGTTTCCCTGGTCACAATGCCAGACCGCGGTCACGCACCGCGCCGTCCTCCTCACAAGGCCCGTCTTCGCGCGCATCAGTGTTCCTCCCGCATCTGTACCTGGGCGAAAATGTTTACCGTAGTTAGGTTCACCGAGGTGAACGGCAGGTAGAACTGAAAGGGATAAGTAAAGCTCACAATGGTTCCCAGCTCGGTGGGATTGGAAGCTGGATTCAGCACCACGCCCTGCTGAAAGTTGAAGTTCTGCACGTATTTCGGGTCCACACCCGCCGCCTGCAGCGCCGGGTTGACCACGTTGTTTCGAATATAGGATTGCTTGTAAAAGGCGTTGCCGCACAGCGTGCAGCTGGGCGCCGTCGCCATCCTGGCGCCTTCGCGCGCGGCCCGGGTTATCGTTTCATAGATGGAAAAAGCGCGCCCGGCCCAGAACAGGCCCAGCGCCAGCGTCAGAAACACAGGCAAAAGCACGGCCAGTTCGGCCACCGCCTGGCCGGCTTGCTCGCGTTTGCCGCCACGGAGAGGGGAGGAACCCCTGGCAGCTGATTTCATTTTTCTACTCCTGCTAAAGCCCTGAACTACGCCCGCTTGGTTTTGTCACGAGACGAGACACGATCTAAGCTTTCTCCAAAACTCGTCCGGGGAAAATGAGCCTTTGCGGGTGTCGCCTCTTGTGATTTCAGAAGATACTACATCCTTTGGCCCACAACAATCGTTTGCGCCCGGAAAAAACCTGGGAGAGGGTCGAGGCACTGCAATCTATCCGCCGATGGCGCTGGCCGTCTCGGAGAACACGTTATTGGCATTGCTCCCGATCAGCCGAATGGTTCCCACCACAATGACCAGAATCACCGCCAGCATCACCGCGTATTCCGCGATGTCCTGTCCTGAGTCATCCTGCCAGAGGGCTTTCATTACATTCATACTCTTACTCTCCTGATCTGGGGGAGTTGAACTTTAATGGGCCCGGTACATCGGCGTCAATACAGCAATTCTGTTTCCAAGGTCGCCCCCTTGGGCTTGTGAATATTAGGCCAGTTGCCAGGCCCGGCTGCGCAGTTTGTTGCATTTTTGGTGCAGTTTTGCGGGCAAGAATGCTCCTTATTCGACTGCCACCGCTACGTCCTTCCAGGAAAACAGCCATGCCGAAGCCAGCCATAGCAACGCGGTTTCTCCTAAAGCCAGCACTATCAACCAGCTTGCCAGCCCTGCATTCGATCCGGAGAGGTTAAAGAAGCCCTGCAGGATGGCATACACGGGAATCACCGCCGCCCAGTTGCTCTTCCACAACGCCTCCAGCAGCAGGGGGGCGCCGAGAATTACTGCCGTGGCTCCGGTGGCCAGCAACGGATGCAGGAAAATGGAGAAAAACAGCGCCAGGCATGCGGTGAGCAGCGACGCCGCCAGCAGGCCCGCCAGCAGGAACCAGAAGCGCAGCGCCGGCACGCCTATCTGCGGCAGCACCCAGGCGCCCGCCCCTCCCAGCGCCAGGCAGTAGATCACGATGGCGATCACGATGCCCAGCAGCAGCCCGGCAATATATTGCCGCCGCGAAATGCCCTTGGAGAGCACGGCCAGGATGCGCCTCGTCCGCAGGTCGTTGCGAATGGCGGAGGCGCCGAAAAAGAGGCTGAACACCAGCACGTATACCGCCACCTGCTGGAACAGCATGAACAGGTCTTCCGGGGTGCGGCGCAGGTCGGAGAACCCCGTTGCCGCCAGGAGCAGGCCCACCCAGCTCAGCAGGATCACAATGGGCCAGCGCTGTTCGCGCAGGAAGTTGCCGGCGATCAGCCAGACGGGTTTCATTGCTCCCTCCGCTCCGGCCGCGTGACCTCGAGAAATATCTGCTCCAACGAGCGTTTGAGCGGGTTGACGCTCACCACTTCCCCGCCCAGGTTCCAGATGCGTTCCAGGACTTCCCTTTGGATAACCGTGGCGATGGTGAAGCTGACCACACCATCGCTGATCACGGCTCCGGGAAAAGCCGCCGCGTCAACCCCTCGTGCCACCACCTGCGTTTGCTCGCGCGAGTGCAGCAAATCCGAGGTCCATCCCAGCCTCGCCAGCCGCCCCCGGTGCATCACGCCCACGCGGTCGCACACCAGTTCCACTTCGGAAAGCAGGTGGGAGCTGAGAAACACGGTTTTGCCCTCGCTCTTCAGCCGTAACAGCAGCTCGCGGATGATGACGCGGGCGATGGGGTCGAGCGCCGAAGTCGGCTCATCCAGAATGAGCAGCTCAGGATCGTTCACCAGCGCCTGCGCCAGGCCAATGCGCTGCAGCATTCCGCGCGAAAAAGAGCCCACGTTGCGCTGGCTGTCATCGGTAAGATTCACCAGCTCCAGCACTTCGCGGGCACGCTGCCGCAGGTGTAGTCCGCCCATCCCGTTAAGGCCGCCATAGAACTGCACCAGGCGCTCGGCCTGGCGATGGTATAAAGCAACGTTTTCGGCGAGAAAGCCCACACGCCGCCGGGTGTGCGCTTCGCCGAACGGCCGCCCCAGCATCGTCCCCCGGCCCTTGTCCGCACGCATGAAGCCCAGCGCCAGATGAATGGCAGTCGTCTTACCCGCCCCGTTCGGCCCCAGAAAGCCAAAGATTTCCCCCGCTTCCACGCGCAGGGAGAAGCGGTCCAGCGCCCGCAGCGGCCGGCGTGTGAACCAGCCGCCATATTGCTTGCTGATTTCCTCGAACTCGAGCACCGCCGCCATCAGCCGCTATTGTAGCGGGACGGAATTGCGTGGGCACAGGTGGCCTCGCCGATGCGGGCGAGCGAAGTCCGCCGCCAGCCGTGGAGCGCCCGGCTTTAGCCGGGCGAATAGGTTGCTTCTTTAGAAACAGGGCTTTCAGCCCTGGTGTTCTGTTTTGTAGCGCGGGCGCTCACCCCGGAAAGAAACTCGCCTCGCCAAATCTATCCCAGAGCGGCAAACAGAGCTTCTTTCCATCGGTGGTTATCAATGGCCCAGCACACTTTGGCCTTGTGCTTCGTGTCCAGCACGGGCGCCCAGACCGCCTGATTGCGCTCGTCCGCAGCCACATTCAGCCGGTCCACCACGGTCATTCCGCGCGTCAGATCGCTCTGGGTCTCGACATCCACATAATGCGTGCTCCACTGCGTGCCCACACTCGGGTCCAGGGCAATGCACATGGCGACCGGGTCAGGCAGCGAGATGCCATCTTCTCCCGTCTGCACCTTGTAAGCCTGCCGCGCGTGACTATTGCACTCGATGGCGAAGCGCGCCACGTTGCTATCGAATCCCTGCAGGCGCGCAATATCGCCTTGGTTCACCACTGCTTCTCCCCGGGAGAGCTGCCAGCCGATCAACTCGATGGGAAGCCCGCTGCGGAAGACAATGCGCGCCGCCTCCGGGTCCACCCAGATGTTGTACTCCGCGGCGGGAGTTACATTGCCTTCGCAGCAGGGCGCTCCTCCCATGATCACGCAACGGCCGACCTTGGCGGCGATGTCCGGCCGCTTGGCCAGGGCGAGGGCAATATTGGTGAGCGGCGCCAGCGTGACCAGCGTCAGTCCGGGATTGCTTTCTACCGCCGCAATGATGGCATCGGCGGCATGCAGCGCTTCGGGGGCCTGGCGGGGAGCCGGATAGTTGTGATCTCCCAGGCCGTCGCGCCCGTGAAACCAGGTGGCATTCTGATAGGGGTGAAGCAGCGGCTTGTCTGCACCCATATAAACCGGAACACGAGCCCCACACAGCTCCACCGTAAACAGCGCATTGCGAGTGGATTGCTGCACCGGTACGTTGCCCGCCACCGTAGTGACGGCAATCACGCGGACATCGGGGGCGCGCAACGCCATGATCAGTGCCACGGCATCGTCGGAAGCAGTGTCGGTGTCAATCAGGAACGGGCGGGTCACGCGCGTAGCATAACAAACGCTGGAACCGTCAGGGCTTTTGAAGGATAGCGTTGCCAGGCTTTCTCAATCACTACAAATCTCTATTGGGGCCGGGGCAAATGAAAGGTGCTAAGGGCATTTATCACTCGTTATCGTTCACTTTCATCTCGTGCCGCGGATACAATGCTGCGCTGATGACCGCCGATCAATTGCGAGAGTTCGCTATCCGCTATGCCGCCGCCTGGTGTAGCCAGAATGCAGCCAGCGTGGCGGCTTTCTTCAGCCCGACGGCATCCTTGAAGATCGATGCCGCCAGCCCTTCCATGGGCCGCGCCGCCATCGCCGCCGCCGCTCAGGGCTTCATGACCGCTTTCCCCGACATGGCTGTCATCATGGATGGGCTCAGCATCCAGGGCAATCACGCTGTGTTCCGCTGGACGCTGACCGGCAAGAACACAGGTCCGGGCGGTACCGGCAATGCTGTCCAGATCAGTGGATACGAGGAATGGACGATAGGAACAGACGGCCTTATCGCCGATTCAAAAGGCCATTTTGATGAAGCCGAATATCAGCGCCAATTGAATACGCGCTGATCGAGCCATCTCCTGCGGGGCCAGCGACGCTTGCCAGCGCACTGCTTACAGCGCGCGCATCAGGGCAGCCACCAGCACCAGGAGCGCGCCCACCATGACCGCGTACTCGGCAACGTCCAGCCCCTCAAGATCCGACCAGACTTTTCTCAGGAGGGTCCGCATACAACACCTGCGAACAGCCAATCGCCCACCGGCGGAGTTCAGAACGGAGCGGTGGGCCGGGCTCATATAAATGCTATGCCTGCCTGTGGCGCTGGGTCAAAGCGCGCCGCGATTGATTGTTTCCCGCCCGCTGGAATACGATGTTCGGCTCACATTTTCCCTGGAGAAACTGCTTATGCGCTTCGTTCGTGTAGCGATGTCCTGGCTCGCGTTATTCGCTTTTCTGACACTGATACTGCAGTCGTCCCCCGCATCAGCCCAGCAGCGCAGCGAAAAAGCCGCCAAAGCCACGGCGGAGGGGGAGTCCGCCACGCAAAAGACCGCGGCCAAGGACAAGGAAAAGAAAAAAGAAGAAGAAAAGGGCATGCGCTACCGCATGATCGGCCCCTATCGCGGTGGGCGCTCGCTGACCGCGGTGGGCGTGCCCGGCGACCCCAACACCTACTACTTCGGCGCCACCGGCGGCGGAGTGTGGAAGTCCACCGACGGGGCGCTCACCTGGAAGCCCATCTTCGATCATGAAGGCTCCTCCTCCATCGGCAGCCTTGCCGTGGCCGACTCCGACCCCAACATCGTGTACGTGGGCACGGGCGAAGCCTGCATTCGCGGCAATCTCGCTCAAGGCGATGGCGTTTATAAATCGCTGGACGGGGGCAAGACCTGGACCAATGTCGGCCTGAAAGACACTCGCTCCATCGGCAAGCTCATCGTCAACCCCAAGGACCCCAACAATGTTTTCGTCGCTGCTCTAGGCCACCCTTATGGGCCCAACAGCGAGCGCGGCGTCTTCCGCACCACCGACGGCGGCAAAAGCTGGGAGAAGGTCCTCTACAAGGATGAAAACACCGGCGGCGTGGACGTCGCTTTCGATCCCAACAACTCCAACATCCTCTTCGCCGCCCTGTGGCAGGCGCGCCGTACGCCCTGGACCTTGAGCAGCGGCGGCCCGGGCAGCGGCCTCTATCGCTCCTCCGATGGCGGCACTACCTGGAAGCAACTCACCGGCCATGGCCTTCCTGCCGGCCCCTGGGGCAAGGTCGGCGTCTCCGTGGGCGCCAACTCCGAGCGGGTTTACGCCCTCATCGAAGCCAAGGATGGCGGCCTCTACCGCTCTGACGACGGCGGCGAAAAATGGGAACTGGTAAATCCCGACCACCGCTACACCCAGCGCGCCTGGTACTACATGCACGTTTTCGCCGATCCCAAGGACGCGGACACGCTTTACATCATGAACGTTGACTTCTTCAGGTCCACCGACGGCGGCCGCACCTTCAACAAGGTGCACATTCCCCACGGCGACAATCACGGCCTGTGGATTGATCCCACCGACACCAAGCGCATGATCGCGGCCAACGACGGCGGCGTCACCGTGACTGTGGATGGCGGCGCAAGCTGGACCCAGCAGGACAACCAGCCCACAGCGCAGTTCTACCACGTCATTACCGACAATCGCTTTCCCTACTATGTTTATGGCGCGCAGCAGGACAACACCACCGTGGGCACCGCTAGCCGCGGCTCCATTGGCGGCATCAGCGAGCGCGACTGGTATCCGGTGGGCGGCGGCGAATCTGGCTACATCGCCCCCTATCCTCCCGATCCCGAGATCGTTTATGCCGGCGAATACCAGGGCCAGATCACCCGCTTCAACAAGCACACCGGCGAGGTCAAGGACATCTCCGTCCTGCCCCAGCTTACCGACGCCGTAGGCGCAGCCAAGCTCGAGCACCGCTTCCAGTGGACCGCGCCGCTGCTGCTTTCGCCCCACGATCCCAACCTGCTCTACCATGCCGGCGAGCGCCTGTTCGAGACCACCGACCGGGGCCAGCACTGGACCGCCATCAGCCCGGACCTCACGCGTAACGACAAGAGCAAGCAGCAGCCCTCCGGCGGTCCCATTACCATTGACGACACCGGCACCGAGTACTACGACACCATCTTCGCCGTGGCCGAGTCGCCCCTGCAGAAGGGCCTGATCTGGGCGGGCACCGACGATGGCCTGGTGCAGCTGACTCGCGATGGCGGCAAGAACTGGGCCAACATCACACCCAAGCAGATGCCGGAGTGGAGCCGCGTGGACCTGATCGAAGCCTCGCCTCACCAGGCCGGCACCGCCTACGTCGCCGTGGATAATCACCAGAACGACGACGACCACCCTTACATCTTCAAGACCACGGACTTCGGCAAGAGCTGGACGAAGATCACCAGCGGTATTCCCGATAACACCTTCGTCTGGGCCGTGCGCGAAGACCCCAAAAAGCCCAACCTGCTCTTTGCCGGAACCGAGAGCGGCGTGTTCGTCTCCTACGATGGCGGCAAGCAATGGCACTCGCTGCAGTTGAACCTGCCCACTACGCCGGTCCACGACCTGGTCATCCACGATAACGACCTGGTCCTGGCCACGCACGGACGCTCCTTCTGGGTGCTGGACGACATCACTCCCCTGCGCCAGTACAGTCCGCAAATTGCCCAGCAGGAAGTCCATCTCTACAACCCAGCGCCCGCCTATCGCGTGCGCATGCCGCACAGCTGGGGCAAGCCCATCAACGAGGGCGAAAATCCGCCCGACGGCGCGGAAATCTACTTCAACCTGAAGTCCGTGCCCAAGGAGGCTTCTATCGAAATTCTGGATTCCAAGGGTGAGCTGGTGCGCAAGGTCACCAGCAAGGACGTAAAGGATCTAGACGAGCCGCCTGATCCCGACGATGAAAAGCCCAAGAAGCAGATGGAGCTGCAGGCGGGCATGAATCGCTTCGTCTGGGACTTGCGTTACCAGGAGGTGCCGCGCCTGCCCAACTACTATCTGTACGAATATCAGGACGGCACCCGCGGCCCCATGGTGCTGCCCGGCGAGTATCAGGTGCGACTCACGGCAGACGGCAAGACCTACACCGCACCTCTGCAGGTCAAGATGGATCCGCGCGAGCACGTCTCCATGGCTGACCTGGAAAAGCAGGTCACCCTGACCCGCCAGGTTCAGGCCGAACTGACCCGGGTGTATGAGGCCGTCAATCAGATCTGGGATTTACGGACTCAAACCCACGAACTGCAGAAGCGCTTGGCTAACAGCGAAGGCGGCGGCAAGCTGGTGTACACCGCCAGCCAGCAATTGGACCATAAGGTGGCCGGCGTGGAAGCCGCGCTGGTGCAGATGAAAATCTCCGCCAACGAGGACTCTCTGCGTTACGCGCCCGGATTGGACGCCAAGCTCTCCTACTTGGCCAGCTACGTGGAGGGCGATAACGACTCCGCGCCCACAGAAGCGGCCTACCAGCAATGGGACAGCCTCAAGAAGCAGGCTGACGAGGAACTCGCTCGCTGGTCCGGCATCGTGAATACCGACCTGGCCAACTTCGAAAACCTGATGCAGCAGCAGAAGGTCAGGGCGCTGTTCGTCACCCAGGCTGCGCCAGCCTCGCCTGGGCCAGCCAAATGAGCCTTGTGCGTGTGGGGACGGGTCTTCGACTCGTCCCCAACTACCAGCTACCTTCTCCTGAGTACTTCCGCGGCACTCGCCACTTCCTTTTCTTGACCCGGAGTAGAAGCAGTATTACTCTGGCCTCACGCGGAAAGGAGGTGATCCGATGGATTGTGACGGCAAATGTAGTAGCGAGGTGACTGGGACTTAGGGCGTCGCTCGCAAGAGTCTCGCCAACTACCGGTGAGTATTGGGAAAGCCCGGAGTTAGCCTGGGGCCGTGAGTAAGACCCCTAGGTCAATCCCAACAGTTACCGGCGACCCGCAGCATATCTTCTTCGGCGCGCGCATCGAGGGCGCGTAGCTGAGGCAGGATGAAGCGGGTCGTTTTATTTTGGCTGACGGTTGGCGGTCGACGGTCGGACGGCCCGAATCAGCTGCCGTAGCGGTCTTGATGTTTAAGGCCACCCGTATTCCGGGCTGCGATACAAGTCTGGGATCCTGCGATTTGCCTTCGCGTCCTTCGTGTCCTTTGTGGTGAGAAGCGATTTACCCGCGGGCGATGGCGAAGGCCTTTTCCGAAGGAACCGCCGAGCTGCCGCGCTCCTCCGCCACTCTTATCTCATTCTCCAGCGAGGAGAAGCGCTGAATGATTTCGTGCATGCGCAAGCCCATATTGCGGATGATTTCGATCTGTTCCCGCACCGGCGCCGAAAGCTCTCCCGGTTCCAGCAGCAGCAATTCCGAGTTGCCCAGTACCGAGGTGAGCGCGTTGTTTAAACCGTGCCGCATCTCCAGCATGTAACGCCCCAGAGCGGCCTGGCGCCGGCTGAGTGCGGCCGCCTGCTCCGCCTGCTGCGCCCGCTTCATCGTCTCCACGCGCCGCAAGCACTCTCCTCCCAGCAACACCACGGTCTCCAGCCATGCTTCATGCTGCCAGAAAGCCAGCACCCGCGGCATCTTCTGACGCACGGCGTGCGCCGCCGCTGAAGTGGCGCATAAACAGATCACCGGCTTGCCGGTTTGCTCCAACGTCTGCAGCGCGGGATCAGTGGCTGCCTCGAGCGGGCCGACTAGCGCCAGGTCAAATGCCGCCGTCGCCGCGCCATTCCATACCCGGCTGCTCACCACGGCGAAGGCGGGCACTTTGCGTTCTGTCTGCCAGCGCGCCAGAACCGCGCGGGCGAATTCTGCGTCTGCCGATAACACCAGGACCGTAGGTTGCTCCAAGTTCGGGTTCTCCGTATTCATGCAGGATTAAGTTTGTCTTCTTGCTGCCGCGCCTGCAAGCCCAACGTGCAGCCAGCGCGTGTACTCCCAAGGCTCTTAGGGGTTGCCGCCTACAACTTGACCACCCAGTGCGGAATTCTCTCCACAAAGCGCGCGGCCACCGCGCTTTGTCCTTTGTGGTATTGCAGCGCGACTACCCAGGCCTCGACCTCGAAGGAACCATCAGCGTTCCGCAACTGCAGTTTGTCGGCGAATTCCAGGGGCTGCCGGCAGGCAAACAATGCCTCCCTTGGGGTGCCGAACTCGATGACCGTATTCTCCCATTCGGCGTTCCCACCTCCGTCCCTGCTGACGGTGACTGAAATGCACACCGGAGCGGCGTCGGGGAAAAATTGTGCCAGGCGGCCAACCGCCGACTCTTCGTGCAGTTGCCAGTCGCCCGTTCTCTGCTCTCTCACCGCTTGCCCCCGAAAGCTTCCATTCCAGCGACACCGTCGCTGAACGGAAATCTGCACCCGAGCCTGTGCAACCTGGAGGCCAAACTTCTGCCTCCACTGTCAGGTCTTAAGTTGTTGCCCTATCTGGGCAAATCTAATTACAGACAGCCATGATCCCCGCTCTCGTCTCAAATTGAAACTGCAAGTCTCAAGAGGCCAGGAACGCAGCACCATCCCCGCTCTCGCGCCGCCAGGCTCTTAAAGCGAGACACAGCACGGCCCGCAGGGAGTTGCTGACCCTCTTCGGTAACAGCTAGCGGGTACCACTTGAGAAGCGGCCTGTTTTCAATGTCTTCCAGAGCGCCCATTACGAGGGTGCAGGAAGTGCCATTACGGAAGCCATTTGGCTGCGTCTTGCTGTCACTCTAGACTGTGCTGGAAGGGAGCAGCGATGCGAAGAACTTGTGCAATCACGGTCCTTGTGCTGCTCCTGATCTCCGGTTCGGCAGCCGCTCATGCCCGGATCAAAAAGCGCCCTCACAAGGCCCGGCCCGTAGCCACCAAGCCAGTGGCTGAGCCGTTAGTGAGAACCTCGCCTGAACCTATTGCCGAACCGATCGCCTCATTGCCGGTCTTGCTGATCGTACTGGCCGGGGTCGTGGCGGTTGCATTTGTATCGCTGGTGGGAGCGTTATCTCGGACGAGGGAGGTTGAATGCGAATTGCCGGTGCCGGCGCACGCCACGCACTCCCGGCCTGCCAAGTCAGTTACAAGGGCCGTGGCTGGAGGGGCGGTCGCGCGGAGCTTCCAGGTTACCGCTAATCAGTTTGAAAAGGCACGGCTGGTCAGCTTTCCCTAAATATCCAAGCCGAGTTGCAGGCGGGCGGCCTCGGTCATGCGCTGCGGGGTCCAGGGCGGGTCGAATACCACTTCGACGTGTACTTCCTTTACTTCCGGTAGCTTGGAGAGACGGTTCTCCACATCAGCTTTAAGAATGTTACCCATGCCGCATCCGGGGGCGGTCATGGTCATCTTGACGTCGAGCTTCTTGCCGCCGTGCTCCGAATCGGCAACCGCCAGTTCGTAAATCAGGCCGAGGTCCACAACGTTGACCGGAATTTCCGGGTCGTACACCGTCTTCATCTCTTCCCAGGCCAGCTCCTCGCTGAACTTGCCGCTGGCGGCCGCCGCGCTCTGCTCCTGGGTATGCTCGATGCCCAGCGCGTCCGCGTCCTTGGCGTCAACGCGGTACATGTAGCCGTACTCGGTCATGATGGTGTAGGCGTTGCCCAGCGACTGCATGACCTTGGCCACCGTGCCTTCGGGAATCTGTCCGCGGATGCCACTGGGAATTTCCGTAACCTCAACCGGTCGGCTGAGACGGACGGGCTGGTAAGTGGTACTCATAGCTACTCCGTGGAAATCGCTTCCTGCTTGCCTTCCAGGGCGGCATGCAGCGTGTGCCAGGCCAGGGTGGCGCACTTGACCCGAACGGGAAATTCAGAGACGCCGGAAAATACCGCTAGCTTGCCCAGCTCTTCCTGGTGGCCGTTGCGCTCCGCGCCGGTCACCAACTTATGGAACTGCTCAAAAATCTTCTCCGCCTCAGCCAGTGTCTTCCCTTTCACGCTTTGGGTCATCATAGAAGCCGAAGCTTTGGAGATGGCACAGCCTGAGCCCTGAAAGCTCACATCCTGAATCTTTTCCCCGTCTATTTTCAAGTAGACGGTGAAGTGATCGCCGCACAGCGGGTTGTAACCCTCAGCCTTGTGATTAGCGTCGCCCAGCTCGCGATAATTGCGCGGCTGCTTGCTGTGCTCCAGGAT
>JBLMXE010000168.1:0-16085 GCA_050257615.1 Chlamydiota bacterium
CGTCCGGACCGTAAGCCACGCTGGGATTGTCAATGTAGTAGTTGTCCAAGTAATTCAACGACTTCGACCAGGTGTAGTTGGCCTGGAATTGCAGCCCCTGGGCAAAGCGCTTGTTGACCGATACCTGCAGCGAGTTGTAGTTGTTGCTGGCATCGTTGCCCGAATAGTTCAGGTCAATCGAGCAGCACATGAGGGTCGTTCCGGTATTGGGATCAATGTAACCGGGATAGCTGAAGTGGTTGTAAAAGGGGCGCCGTTGTTCCTGGGGCACTCCCTGGGCGAATCCTACTTCCGAAGGCTGGTTGGCATTATAGGAGTTTCCGCTTCCGGCAAAGATGTGCGTGCCCTTGCTGCCCACGTAAGCAATGGTCGCAGTCATGGTGGGGCTCAGTTGCCGCTGTACCGAAAGGTTCCAGGCATCCACCGTGGGCAAGCGCTGGAAGGGAGGCCGGATCTTCGGTTGCACCGTCCCGTCCGGACCGGTCAGGGGAAATTCGCCGGAACTGGGGATGGCCGGGAACTGATAGAGGGGCGGACCTTGCGCCAGCGTAAAGGCGGGCACCCGATCCTGGGTTGCACCGGGAAAGCCATTGTTAGTGGGGGTAACGTTCTGGTCCACCAGCACGGGCAGGTTCTGGGTCACCGTGTGTCCGAAGTTGGAGCCGAACACGCCGATGTCGAAGCTGCGGCCGTAGCCCACGCGCACCACGGTTTTGTCGTTCAGTTCGTAGGCCAGACCCAGGCGCGGCGCAAAGGCTTTATAGGTGTTGGCTACATTGCCATTGGTTCCGTAGGGACCGTAGCCGGCCACGCGGATCACGCCCTGGGTCAGGTTGGCGAAGCCGCCCTGCCCCTTGCCGTTCACCGTCTCGGGGAAGTAAATCTCCCAGCGCAAGCCGTAGTTAAAGGTCAGTTTCGGGGTTACGCGCCAGGTGTCCTGGCCGTAATAGAAGAAGCGCTTCTGGCGCTCGGCAGCGTTCAAGCTGCTGCTGACGTAGCGGTCCATGAAGCTCACGTCGCCCAGCAGGAAGGTGGCCAAATCCAGGCCGCCATTGCCGGCATTGGCGGTGATGTTGTGGTTAAAGTTCAGCTGTCCGGTGCGGTTAGCGTCGCTGGGAATACGCAGATTCATGGCATAACGCATGTCGGCGCCGAACTTGATCTGGTGGTTGCCTTTCACCTTGGTCCAGTTGTTGACAAACTGGAACTGCTGCTCGCTCTCCACCAGGGGGCAGTTGCAGCGGGTAATGTTGAGGCCGTCACCGAAGTTCGACATCATGCCGTCCATGAAGAAAGCGGGCAGTCCGCCGGTGAAGAAGGCCTGCGAGCCACCCAGGTTCATGTTGGGAATGCCCAGGTTCGTGGCCGCAGCCGTGCTGGCGTCCAGCTTGTTGGAAATGGGGTTGTACTTGAACCAGCCAAAGCGGAAGTCGGTGAGCAGGGTGTTGCTGATCACCTTGTCGAAGCCAGTAGCCAGGCTGTAATTGTGCGTGGTCGCGGTTCCATTGAGTCCGCCCGGTCCAAATCCCACCCCGCCCAGCGCGCCCAGAGCGCCCGCGCCTGACAGGTTGAAGTAATCCAGGCTGAAGCGCCCAAACACGTGCATGGTCTGGGTAGCCTGGTAATCAATACGGGTATCGAAGCTGTTTTGCTTGAAGGGGCCCGAGCCGGCGCCCACAAAGTTGTTCTGCACGTTGCTATTGGTGGGCTGCGGGAACAGCTTCAGGATGTTCAGCGCCTGGGGCGAAAGCTTGCTCACGGGAATCAGGAAGGGAGTGGGACAAGTCGCCGGCGTGGGGTTATAAACCTCGCCTGCGGAACCGCAAAACGCCGCCCGATTACCCCCCGCGGGATCCGTGCTGCTGGCGGGATCGTAGATGTAGTTGGTGGGATCCCCGGCCGTGCCGTTGCCGATGAAGGGCTGGTACTGGCTGAGGTCGCAGTTGCCCGTCGGCGACAGGCAGGTGCTTAGCACCTTCGAGGTGGGGATGGTGAGCTGGTTGCTGATGCCGTTGGTCTGGCGCGTGCCCTGATAGTCGCCAAAGAAGAACAGCTTGTCTTTAATGATGGGCCCGCCGATGGTGCCCCCGAACTGGTTCCACTTGGCGGAGGGAATCATGCGCCCGGTTACCGGATCCGGCTGGTACTGGGTGAAAGGATCGCGGGCAGCGGTGGCATCGGTGCGCCGGAACCAGAAGCCGGAGCCGTGCAGGTCATTGCCGCCCGATTTGGTCTGGGTGGTCACCACGCCGGCCACGGCCTTGCCGAACTCGGCGTCGTAGTTTTGCAGGGCAAATTTGGTTTCCTGCACGGCGTCAATATTGGGGTTGACCACGATGATGCCCAGGATGGGATCCTGGTTATCGGTGCCATCCAGTTCATAGCCAGTGCCGCTGAAGTGCTGACCATTAACGAAAATCTGCTGGCTGCCCTGCGGGTTCTCGGTGGCCGCGTGGCTCCAGCCCACCAGCTTCTGCGTGCCCGGCGAGGCCAGTTCCAGGGAGGTGAAATTGCGGTTTAACAGCGGCAGGTTCTCTACGTAGCGCTCGTTGAAGGTGGTGGCCACGTCGGCGCGGTCGGTCTTCAGTTGCGGTATCTGGCCGGTCACCTCCACCGACTGGGTGACCTGTCCGATCTCCAGCGCCATGTCCAGTCGCGCGGCGGAATCCGCCGAAACCGTAATCGGCTTCTGCTCCCGCGTCTTGAAACCCTGCGCCTCCACCTTGATTGCATAATTATCCGGAATTAGGTGGGTGACGGTGTAGTTGCCGGTGGCGTTCGTGGTGGCGCTATCGAAGGTGCCTTTGGCAATATCGGTGACCGTCACTTTAGCGTTGGCCACAGCCGCCCCGCTGGGATCAGTGATGGTGCCGAAAATGCTGCCATAAACCGCCTGGCTGAATGCTCTGTTAGGCAGAACAAGAACAACACAAACCAATACGGCAAACGCTACGGCACAGCGTTTCATCAGAACCCTCCCCAAAGTGTGTTTCGACCGCACTTCTGTCGCTTGGGCGCACCTGCGCCCACGAAGCGACTGCACCGCTCTTCAGGCGCGGAGGGAGCACCCACTTGCTCGGGTTACCCGCACCTGACCATCGGGCCGGTTACACCACCACAACTGTTCGACTAATGTCGCGAGGAAGACTTGTCGCTTCAAACTGCGATCCGCAAGCGACTACGGCTACAGCGACTGGTTTACTCTGGAAAGCTACAACGGAAAGCTACAACAGGGCTTTGTGGGCAACACGCTAAACATAACAAAGACATCTGTCAATAGCGCGCAGGCGAAAATCTGCTCGTAACGAGGTTTACCGGGAAAGAGGCGGGGATTCGGCTGCGGGCGGGATGCCGCACTCGCACTGGATACACATGAATCGGAAGCAGTTCTCTGTCTAAGGCCGGCAGCGCGGCGGCTGCGCATCCAGATGGGCCAGAAGGTCTCGGGCCATTCCCATGTCCGGATTAAACTGCAGAACCCGCTGCAGGTAAGAACGCGCCGCGGCCACCTGGCCCAGATCGCAGGAAACCATGGCCAAATCAATCCCGATGGCACTGCGGCCCGGAGCCCGGTTAAAGGCATCCTGCCAGAGTTTGAGCGCCGAGCTGAGGTTGCCGCTCTGCGCTTCCATGACGCCCAAATCCACGGCAGCGTCCAGCCGGGTGGGGTCATTTTTTAATGCCTGCTGATAAAGCTGCCTGGCCTCGTCAGTCTTTCCTGCCTTTTGCTCCAAATAGCCCAGGTCGGTGGCCACGGTGGCGTCGTTTGGGTTCTGCTGCAAAGCCTGGGTGAGCAGCTGTCGTGCTTTTTGCCGGAATTGCTGGTAGCCACGCCGGACGAGCGCATCCCAGGCCAGGGCGAGGTCGCGAAGGTCCGGAGGCCCGGCGCTGGCGGGAAAAGACGCTAATTGGGGTTCAGCAGGCCTGGACGATCCCTGCAAGTCGCTTAACACCGGCTGCGAACCCGGACGGCGCAAAATGCGGTGGTCGGTCGCCTGGGTATGGGCTACGTCGCGGCTCTGCACCGGCGGCATATGACAGCCGATGCAATTGGGGTTGCCGTGCTGGTGCTTCTTGCCGAAGGCCTCGCCGTGGCAGGCCAGGCACTTGCCGCGGTAGTAAGCCACCTTTTCTTCCTGCGCGGGCCAGGAGTGCGGATCATGGCAGCTCATGCAGGACATGGCGTCGCCCGTTTTCTTCTTGCAGACGCTTTGCGCCAGCGCTTCCACCTGGCTGAGAGCGCCTAATCCCGGCAGCTGCGGGCTCACCACTTCGAAATAGCGAACGTAGTCGGAGAGCCGGTCCCCAGGACGGAAATCATAGGGGTGCTTGCCGGCGCGCTCCACCGCCACATTGCCTTCCAGGTGGCACTGCATGCAAATGTCGTCGCGCCGCTCGGGGGCCAGCTTGACGGGATTAATGATGGCCGCCTTGCCCTGGCTGCGGATGTGCTCTTCTCCCGATCCGTGGCAGCGCTGGCAGCTGATGCCGCCATGGGCGAAGGGTGGCATGGGATACCGGTTCTCCGTACCCGGCAGCGGCGCCGCCATGCCGCTGGTATGGCAGTTCAGGCACGGGGGCAAGGCCGGCAGCATGGGCATCTGCTGCGCGTTCTGGTAGGCCGGGGTCATGTCCCACAGATGCTTCTGGGCGTACCAGTTCACGGGGGATTCGAAGAGGAAGCCGTCGTCCGAGAACAAGTAGGTGCGGCCGCGCCGCCCGGAGCCGACGTAGTAGAGCAGTTCGCGCTTGCCATGCAGGGCCGGCTTATTGCGATCAAAGCTCAGCCACACCCGGCCGTCCTGGCTGTAAACCTTGTAGTGAATGCCGGTGCGGGCGTGCTTGAATTCGCCGGCGATCAGACCGTCTGCCGCCGGGCCGCTGGCCTGCGCCATCGCCGTCTTCATGTAGGTGCGGTAGATGTCGGCGTGGCAGGAGGCGCAGGTCTGGCTGCCGGCGGGGGCTTGCGGATGGAGGGTGGGTTGGTGCGTCTGACCAAAAACAGGGCTACTCAGCAGAAGCAGCAACAGGAAGAGGATGGGGCGAGGCAGGCGACGGGAGGCCCAGAGGGAGACGAAAAAATAGGGGGGAGCCATTGCGACTCCCCCATTATGAGCCTCGTTGCGGCATATCAGAACATCAGCTTCAGCCCGAACTGCAAGGTGCGCATGGTGGTGCCGAACTGGATGTCCTTGATTTGGCCGTTGGTGCCGCCGCAGTCCACGCAGGTGCCGCCGGTGGCGTTGAAATCCTGCGCGCTGAAGTCGAGCACCGGATGGTTGAAGATGTTGAAGGCGTCCATCCGGAACTGGGCATTGAAGCGTTCCGTGATTTTGAAGTTCTTGGCAATGGACATGTCGTCGGTGAAGGCGCTCGGCCCCCAGTAGCTGTTGCGACCGGCGTTGCCGATCGTACCGCAGGCCGGTAACGCGAAGGACCCGGAAGTCGGTCGCGCCAGATCGCAGGTATTTGTTCCCAGCGCCGGCGTCCCGTAGGACAGGGACTGAACAGGAGTGAAGTAGGTCACGGTGTGACTTTGCGGATCGAGCGAACCGGCTCCCATGTGGAAGGATCCGCTAACGTTCGGCATGCAGGGGTCGCCGGTATCGTTGATGAATCCGCATTCGCCCACGGTCGGCGTCCACGGCAGTCCGCTGCTCCAATTCATCGTAGTCGTAAGCTGCCAGCCACCGACCACCAGGTCCAGGGCACGCCCCGCACCTCCGAGGAATGTCTTGCCGCGGCCGAAGGGCAGCTCATACACGATGTTGTTGATCCACACATTTTGGCGGTTGAAGTCGTCCGGGCCGTAGGAGAAGTGGCGATCAGCAAGGGCTGCGTACGGGAAGCCGCCATCCACGCTAAAGTTATTGGCATGGGAGTAGGTGTAAGTGGACTGGAACTGCAAGCCCTTGGAGAAGCGCTTGTCCACGCGCACCTGCAGGGCGTTGTAGTTGGAGCTGGCGTCGTTGCCGAAGAAGTTGCTCATGATGCCAGCGCCGCAGCACACCATGGTGGTTCCGGTGTTGGGATCAATTACACCCGGATAGCTAAAAGCATTGAAGAAGGGACGGCGCTGCTCGGCCGGCACGTTGGCCTGGAACTGTATGCCACTGGCGCCTACCACGGCCGTGCCCGCTCCCAGGGGTACGATGTTCATGTCATAGGCGGGGCCGTTGCCAGCAAAGACGTGCGTGCCCTTGTTACCCACGTAGGAGACTTCCAGGGTCATGGTGTTGGTCAACTGCCGCTGCACCGTGGCGTTCCAGGCGTCCAGAGTCGGTAACACCTGCTTAAGCGGTCGCATCCTGGGCGCCACAT
Organism: Chlamydiota bacterium; assembly: GCA_050257615.1. Taxonomy (GTDB): domain Bacteria; phylum Acidobacteriota; class Terriglobia; order Terriglobales; family Acidobacteriaceae; genus JAICWP01. The sequence goes on from JBLMXE010000168.1 coordinate 6,322, forward strand.
TGTTTTGTGGCCCGCCCAGCGGTATGACGCCGCTCTGCAACATAGCTGCAGGGACAATGTCGGTGGGAGTGGGGTACGCCCCCGGACCGGTAGCAAGAGTAAACGCCGGGAAGTAGTTAACGTTGCTTACGTTGAGGGGAAAGACGTTCTGGTTAAGCAGTACAGGCAGGTTCTGGGTGACGGCGTGGCCAAAGTTGGAGCCGAAGACGCCGATATCGAAGCTGCGCCCGTAACCCATGCGGACCACGGTCTTGGGCGTCACCTGATAAGCGATTCCCAGGCGTGGGGCAAATGCCTTCCAGGTGTTGGCAATATTGCCGTTGGTGCCGTACGGGCCTTCGCCGGCCACGCGGATAATGCCCTCGGTGGGGTTGGCAAATCCGCCATTATCTTTGCCATTCACCGTCTCGGGGAAGTAAATCTCCCAGCGCAGACCATAGTTCAAGGTGAACTTGGGAGTCACGCGCCAGGTGTCTTGGCCGTAGTAGAAGAAGCGCTTCTGGCGTTCCGCGGCAGTCAGGCTGGTGCTGACAAAGCGCGACATGTTATTCACATCGCCCAGCAGGAAACTGCCGATGCCCGCCCCGCCGGTGCCTGCGTCGGAGGTCAAGGCATTGGTGAAGTTGAGCTGGCCAGTACGGTTGCTGTCGCTGGGCACGCGCAGGTTCATGGCATAGCGCATATCCAGGCCGAACTTGATCTGGTGGTTGCCCTTGATCTTGGTCCAGTTGTTCACGAACTGGAACTGCTGCTCGCTTTCAGTCAGGGGGCAGTTGCAGCGAGCCACATTCAGACCGTCGCCGAAGGCATTCTGGCTCTGGTCGGAACCGGCGTTGATGGCCGGGCCCACGTTGTTGAACAACGGCAGGCCGGAGGTAAACGACTGGGTCAGCGCACCCTGGTCGGTGATGTTCAGACCGGGAATGCCCAGGGCCTCGGCCGCGTTGGCACCGGCGTCCGGCTTGGCGGTCACGGGGTTGTACTTGAAGTAACCGAAGCGGAAGTCGGTGAGCAGGGTGCTGCTTATGGTTTTGGTGAAACCCGACGCCAGGCTGTAGTCGTGGTTGATCGAGCTTCCCGCGAGTCCGCCCAGACCGTTGCCGATGCCGCCCAATTCCGGGCCCAGAGCGGGCGAGCCGGAGAGCGAGTAGTAGGCCAGGCTGAAGCGCCCAAACACCTGCAGGGACTGGCTGGCGTTGTAGTCAATGCGGGTATCGAACTGGTTCTGGGTAAAGGGGCCAGCTCCCGAAAAGACATAGTTGTTGGTGACCGAGCCGCTGGTAGGCGCCGGGAATTTCCCCAGGATTGTCTGGGCGATAGGCGAAACCACGCTGGTAGCGGGGTGGCCGGTGGCAATGGCCGCCGCTGCGTTCATGGGGATCCAGTTGGGCTGGGCCGCGCAGCCCAGCGGGCCGCAGAAGGGGACGCGGTTGGCCCCGTTTGCATCTCCCGTCGCCGGATCGTAGATGAGGCTGGTCGGGCCGCTGCCATTGCCAATGAAGGGCACGTACTGGCTCAGATTGCAGTACGGGCTCGCACCAGTACAAGTGCTGATCATTTGCGTCGTAGGCACGGTCAGCAGGGAAGTTGCGCCGGTGGTCTGGCGAGTGCCCTGGTAGTCGCCGAAGAAGAAGAGCTTATCCTTGAGGATGGGCCCGCCGATGGTGCCGCCAAACTGGTTCCAGCGGGTGGGCGGAATGAAGCGGTGCGTAATGGGATCCTTCTGGTACTGGGTGAAGGGGTCGCGGGCCTGCTCGGCATCGGAGCGGCGGAACCAGAAGCCGCTGCCGTGAAATTCGTTGGTGCCAGACTTGGTCTGCACCGTCATCACTCCGGCCACAGCCTTGCCGAACTCGGCGTCGTAGTTCTGCAGGTCAACCTTGGTTTCGGTGACCGCGTCCACGTTGGGATTGACCACGATGATGCCCAGGATGGGGTCCTGGTTATCGGTGCCGTCCAGTTCGTAGGCGGTGCCGCTGAAGTGCTGCCCGTTCACGAAAATCTGCTGGCTGCCCTGGGGATTCTCCGTGGCGGCGTGATTCCAGCCGGTGAGCAACTGAGTGCCGGGGGTAAGCAGCAGCAGCGACTGGAAGTTGCGATTCAAAATCGGTAACTGCTCCACGTACCGGGAATTCAACGTGGTGGCCACGTCGGCGCGGTCGGTCTTCAGTTGCGGCGCTTCGCCGGTCACTTCCACCGCCTCGGTCACCTGCCCGAGTTGCAAAGGCATGTCCACCTTGGCGCCCTGGTCGGCGTTGACCACGATGGGCTTCTGCTCCGCCGTCTTGAAGCCCTGCGCCTCCACCTTGACGGAATAGCTGTCCGGAATCAGGTGGGTCACAGTGTAGTTGCCGGTCTCGTTGGTGGTGGTGGTGGTGGATGTGGCTTTGCCGATGTTGGTGATTGTCACCTTGGCATTGGCCACCGCCGCGCCGCTGGGATCGGTAACGGTGCCGAAGATGCTGCCAAAAACCGCCTGGCTGGATGCTGTCCTGGGCAGGAAAAAGACAACGCAAAGCAGAACTGCAAACAGAAGGGCACAGCGCCTCATCGTGGGCCTCCCCCAAAGTGTGGCAACTACGCTGGCGTCGCCCCGGGCGAAACTGCACCCGGGAAGTACTTTCGACGTTCAGGGGCCGAAGAGGACCCGCTCACTGGTGACTGCAGGGTCCGAAACTGCTCTCCGCAGCCGCACCGCTCTGCGGCCGGAGGGGTCGCTATTGGGGCTTATCTCGGCTCTGCGGTTGGGGAGCGAGCGCGGGAAAAGCCAGGCTCACACCGACACGTGACACGCGTCACACCTCGATGTGCAACGCATCACGCTATCACACGCTAGCAAAGTGTCAATACCTGTGGACGGAAAATTCGATGGCTCACACCAGAAAAAACGATTCAAGCCCCAGGCCAAAAAACTACATTTTGGGAAGCTGCAGCTTGGGATCGAGCTGCTTCGCTTTTTGGAACTCCTGGCGGGCCTCTTCCCGCTGGCCCTTTCTGGCCAGCGCCTGCCCCAGTTGAAAGTGCGCCGGCGCGTAGTTGGCGGAGAGCTGGATGGCGCGCCGAAACTGGCCGATGGCGCCCTCGAGATCGCCGGCGTTGAGCAGGCGCGTTCCGGAATTGGTGGCGAAGACGGCGCCCTGCAGGCTGGTCTGCCGCTTCATGATCTCAGCCGTGGCGCGAGCTTCGGCTTGCGCGCCGGCGGTGTCGCCAGCCTCGCGCAGCACCGAGGCCAGCACGCTGTGCGCGCCCAGAAACTCAGGCTGCAGGCGGATGGCTTCGCGCAGTGCCGCCGCTGCTTCGGGCAGCTTTTTCTCCTGGCGCAGCACTGCACCCAGCGTGTAGTAGGCCTCGGCGTAGTCGGGCTTGGCTTTGACCGCGGCGCGCAGCTGCTGTTCCGCTTCTGGAAATTTCCCCTCCTGCCAGTAGGTGACGCCCAGGGTGTAATAAGTGTCGGGGAGGGTGGGATCGAACTGGATGGCCGTTTTCCACTCCGCGATGGCCTGGGGCAAACGGTCAGTCAGCTTGTAGGCGAGCCCCAGGTCATAGTGCAGCTGGGCATCGTTGGGGGCCAGCTTCAGAGCTTCCTGGAATTGGGTAACCGCGCCGGCGAAATCCGCCTTCTGCAGGTAGGCCGCGCCCAGGTTCTTGCGGTAACTGCTGTCCAGGGGACGCAGGCGCATGGCGGTACGGAACTCGGGCATGGCGGAATCGGCGTCGCCGCGCTGCAGCAGGGCAATCCCCAGATTGTTGTGCGTGTCCGCCTCATTGGGCGCCAGCTTGGCCGCTTTTTGAAACGCGGCCAGAGCCTGGTCGGGCTCGCCCGCCTTCTGCGCCAGCAAGCCCAGCTGCGTCTGCGCGGGCGCCCAATCCGGCTTCAGTTGCACACACTTCTGCAGGGCTTCCAGTGCGCCGGCGGTGTCGCCTTTGGCTTCCAGAGCCTGCCCCAGATAAGAATAGGCCGGCGCGTCCTCAGGGTTCAGGCGCACCGCTTCCTGCAGGGCTGCAGCAGCTTTGTCCCACTCCGCCAGCTTCCACAACGCGACGCCAAGATGAAATTGCGCGGGCTCGTAATCAGGTTGCAGCTCCACCGCTTTGCGGAATTCGGCCAGCGCCTTGTCGTAGTGCGACTCCTGGGCCAGCAGCACGCCCACCGCGTCGTGCAGGTCGGCGCGTTGCGGCGCCAGACGCGAGGCCTGGCTCATCTCGTCCAGCGCCATGCCGGTCTCACCCTGCGCGCTCAGGGCCTGGGCCAGTTCGCGGCGCGCTTCGGCATCCGCGGGCGCCAGTTGCACGCCGCGGCGCAATTCCGCCATGCCGGCTTGTACTTCGCCGCGGATGAGCAGCGCGCTGCCCAAAAAAGTGTGGGCTTGCGCGAGCCCGGGCTTCAGGGCGAGGGCTTTGCGAAATTCCATTACCGCGCGGTCCACTTCGCCCTGCTGCAGCAGCACTTGTCCCAGAGACGCGTGAATTTCGGCGATGCGCGGGCTCAAGCGGGCGGCCTGTTCGAAGGCGCGGCGCGCTCCTGCCAGATCCCCCTTGTGCGCGCTCTCCACGCCCCGGTTGTAAGCGGCGGCGGCGCGCTGCGCGGCCGTGCTTTTCTGGCCCCAGGCGGAGCTCGCAATCAGACAAAGCACACAGACGGCCGGCAGCAAGTGCTTTGGCAGACGGATTGGCGCCGCAACTGGAGACACAGCTGGGAATCCTTGTGGCAGGTATGGCAGAGAAAAACGATATCAGAAACGGAGCCGGGGTGTAATCCGCGCCGCGGCTTGCATTTCGTTTCACTCTCTGCGCAAATGGCCCTCCGCCCATTACTGAGGTAACTTTTCTTTTTTTCGCGTCGCCCGCAACATGCGTCTCCGGGACCGGGTTCAATTCCAGTGAAAGCGGCGAAAGCCGCGTCAGGACAGGGGAAGAAAGGACCAACAACATGGGAAGCAGGATGAAAGTGGCAATTCTAAGCGCAGCGCTGGCGGCATTCCTGTTGCCGGCTGCGGCGCAGGTGAATCAGCGCCAGGTCAACCAGCAGCGGCGCATCCACCAGGGTGTGAAGAGCGGACAGCTGACCCCCGGCGAGACCCGCCACCTGGAGAGAAAAGAGGTCAGGCTGCACCGGGAAGTCAAGACCATGCGGCGGACCAACGGCGGCCGTCTCACGCCCCACGAGCGCGCGCGGGTCAACCGGCAGCAGAACCACTTGTCGCGCCAGATCTATCGCGACAAGCACAACAGCCGCACCCGCTAAGCAAGTCATTCTCGGCAGGAACAACGCCGCTCGGAAGCAGCCGGGCGGCGTTTGCTTTGGCAGCCGAACTTTGGCAGGCGAGCTTTACTGATGGACGTTTGACGCCCGGTGACGCTTGACCGGCCCCGCAATCCGCCTCCATAGTAAGCGGAACGATGTTACCGGCCCTGAACTCCCGCCTCCGTCGCCTTTCCCTGCTCCTGGCAAGCGCGGCCTGGTTGTGCCCGTGCGGCGCCTTCGCCCAGAACGCCAAGCCTCCTGCCGCGCCCGCGCCCCCGCCGCCGCGAATCGCCTGGTTCACGGACGTTGCCGAAAAGGCAGGCCTGGCGATGAAAGACGTTTTCGGCGGGGTGGAGACCAAGCAGTACATCATCGAAACCACCGGCACCGGCGTGGCCATTTTCGATTACGACAACGACGGCTGGCCCGACATTTTCATCGTCAACGGAACCACGCTGCAGGGCTTCCCCGCCGGCCAGGGTCCCACTAATCATCTCTACCGTAACAATCATGATGGCACTTTCACGGACGTCACTGTGCAGTCGGGGCTCGCGGGCGCTCCTGGCTGGGGGCAGGGTGTTTGCGTGGGCGACTATGATAACGACGGCTGGGAAGACCTCTACGTCACCTACTACGGCAAGAACCGGCTGTACCACAACAATCATGGCACTTTTACCGAGGTCGGCGAGAAGGCTGGGGTTGCAGGGACGGGCAAAGCCTGGGGATCGGGCTGCGCGTTTGTGGATTATGACCGCGACGGCAAGCTGGACTTAATGGTCGCCAACTATGTGGATTTCGACCTGGCCAATGCACCCAAGCCCGGCGACCGGCCCACCTGCCTGTGGAAGGGCGTGCCGGTGATGTGCGGGCCGCGCGGCCTGAAGGCGGCCAAGAATATCCTTTACCACAACCGTGGCGACGGCACCTTCGAGGACGTGAGCACCAAATCGCATATTGACCAGGCCGCCGGGTATTACTCGCTGAGCGTCACCCCCCTGGATTTTGACAACGACGGCTGGCCCGATATTTACGTCGCCTGCGACAGCACCCCCAGCATTCTGTACCGCAACAACCACGACGGCACCTTCACCGATGTGGCGGTGGTAGCCGGCGCCGCCTTCAACGAGGATGGGCGCGCCCAGGCGGGCATGGGCTCCACGGCGGCCGACTTCGATGGTGATGGCAACCTCGATATCTTCAAGACCAATTTTTCCGACGACACGTCCACTCTTTACCACAATAACGGCGACGGCACTTTTACCGATGCGACCTTCCCCGCCGGCCTGGGCCTGCACACGCAATACCTGGGATGGGGAACCATGTTTTTCGATTTCGATAACGATGGCTGGCCCGACCTGCTGCTGGTGAACGGCCACGTCTATCCCGAAGTGGACAAGTACAAGCTGGGCAGCAACTACGAGGAGCCGCGGATTCTTTATCACAACAACGGCAACGGCACCTTCACCGACATTTCCGCGAGCGCGGGACCAGCCATCACGGAGCGCTGGTCGGGTCGCGGGCTGGCGATTGGTGATTTGTGGAACAACGGCCAACTGGCGGCGGTGATCAGCAACATGAATGCTCGTCCCAGCCTGCTGGTGAACCAGGAACACAACGGCAACCATTGGGTGGAGATCAAAACGGTAGGTACAACTTCCAACCGCGACGGCATCGGAGCGCGCATCACCGTGAAAGCGGGCAAGCGAACCCTGGTGGATGAGGTGCGCAGCGGCTCCAGCTACGATTCCAACAGCGACATGCGGGTCCACTTCGGCCTGGGTAAGGCGACGAAGATTGACGACCTGCAGATTCGCTGGCCCAGCGGCCTGGTGGAGCGGTTCGTCGGCCTCTCTGTGGATTCCATCCACACCCTGCGCGAAGAGACGGGCGTAAAGCTGAGCGCAACGACTACTTCGTCGTCTCCTTCAAATAGCCGGCGCTGAAGGTCTTTTTCTGCTTGGCAATCTCCAGGAGTGTGGGATAAAACTGCACGAACGTGGTGTCCACCGCGCCGTGCTCGCGATGGCAGGAGTAGCAGGCGGCCTCAACCGGAACCTGTTGAGCCGGCGACGTGCCCTCGTGGAATCCGAAGAAGGCCCATTTGCCGGCAAAACGCGCGTCGTCCTTCACGTGGACTTCCACCCCCATGCGCTCGCCGGTCTGGAAATGGCCGGCTTTATTGATAGAGGCGTTGCTGCCCGCGCCGCGAACCTCCAGGACGAGAACGGTCTTGTCCGGCCAGGCGCCGGTTTGGAGAAATGTTCGATAAGCGCTGGGATTGACAAAGACATTGTCGAACATGGACATGCTCGGCGCGCCGGCCGTGTAGCTCATGCCCAAGCCGGAGGAGAGATAGATCCACTCGCGGTAATTGGCGGGGAATAGCATGTGGCCATCCGCAGTGTATTGCGGATCGTCCGGTGGATTGGTGCTTTGGTGGTTGGGTGCGCCCACGCCTAGCAAGGCAGGAATTAGTAAAATCAACCCGACCAACCACGGCCTGCACATGTCGTCACCCCCAAGTTAGGTTTCCACTTAGACGCAGAGGCGAGCTAAAGGTAACTGAAACACTCCCAGCCATGGGAACTGCCGATCTGCCGGATGAGCCGTTATTTCTTCCCAGCCCCGAACTTCATGGTCCGTACGATCCCCTTCCCTTCCTGGACGTAGACAACCTGGTCGGCGGGCACATCTTTGAGCGTGTCCACCTGGCCGCTGGGCCAGCGAATCTCCAGCAGCGCCACCTTCGTGGCCTTGCCCAGCCCGAAGTGAATGCGTAGATCGCTTTGCGACAAGTAGCCGCCGCCGCTGCGCACCTCATCAATCTGCTGGTGGGGACCAGACTCGTCTGGCGGCTGGGTCACGCAGCGCAGGCGGGCACCGATTCCGCTGCGGTTGGACTTCACTCCGATGGTGCGCACCTTGATCCAGTGCGCCGTCCCCGGCGAATCGCAGCGCAGGAGCTGGGGAAAGGAATTCACTGTGTTCACCACCATGTCCACGTCGCCATCGTTGTCGAAGTCGCCAAAGGCGCAGCCGCGGGCCGGGGCTGGCGTGGTGATGCCCGGGCCCGCCACCAGCGATACATCCTCGAACTTTCCATCGCGCAGGTTGCGGTACACCAGCTTGCGCTGGGCGTAGCCTTCTTCTGTCGTAAGCTGTTCCACTTCCGGATACACGTGGCCATTGCAGATGAGGATGTCGGGCCAGCCGTCGTTGTCCATGTCGAACCAGCCGCAGCCCCAGCCCAGGAAGCGCGTGTTCATTCCCAGCCCGGCAGCGAAAGTAGTGTCCTCGAAGTTGTCGTTGCCCAGGTTGTGGTAGAGGGAGTGGGTGTCGCCGGCAAAGTTGGTTTTCACGATGTCCAGGTTGCCGTCCAGATCGTAGTCGCCGGCGGAGACGCCCATGCCTGCCTGCGGCTTGCCATCGGGGCTGAAGGCGCAGCCCGCCAGAATGCCGATGTCCTCGAACTTGCCGTTTCTCTTGTTCTGATAAAGCAAACTGGGGCTGGAATCGTCGGCCACATATATATCGGGCCAGCCGTCGTTGTCGAAGTCGGCGGTCAGCACGCCCAGGCCGTAAGTGCCGTTGGCCTCCAGGATGCCGGAGGGTTCCGAAACATCGGTGAACGTGCCATTGCCATTGTTGTGGTAGAGAATGTTTTTGCTGCCGTTCAGGCCCGGCGGCCCGCAGGCCACCATCACGCTCTTGTACAGGCAGGGGCCGGATTCCGGCACGGGCGCCGTTTTCAGATCCAGATCAATGTAGTTGGCGACGAACAGGTCGAGGTGACCGTCACGATCGTAATCAATGAAGGCGCAACCGGTGCTCCAGCGCTTGCCGTTGCCGCCCACACCGGCCTTATCGGTCACGTCGGTGAAGGTGCCGTCGCCATTGTTGTGATAGAGCACGTTCTTACCGAAGTAAGTGATGAACAGGTCTTCGTAACCGTCGTTGTCGTAGTCGCCAATGCAGACGCCCTGGCCCCAGCCGGTGTGCGCCAGGCCTGCCTTGGCGGTCACGTCGGTAAAAGTGCCGTCGCGGTTGTTCTTGAAAAGATGGCAGCGGGGCTCGCTGCCCTGGGGAAATCCTTCCAGCCGCCAGCCGTTGACCAGAAAAATGTCGAGCCAGCCGTCATTGTCGTAATCGTAGAAGGCGACGCCGCAACCGGTCGTCTCCAGCAGATATTTATTCTTGTGCTCGCCGCCGAAAATGGTCTTGGTGTTCAGGCCGGCCTGCTTGGCGACATCCACAAAGCTGATGCCGAGGTCGGCAAATTTGGGCGGCGGCGGATACTTGGGTGCGGGCTTGGGGGGTGCGGCAGCAGGCGCCGCAGCGGCGTTTTGCGAACGCAGCATCGCGCCCCGCCGCGGCATCGCCATAGCCAGCACGCCTTGCAGCGGCAACACCAGCGCTGACCGGCTCAAGGATCGGAGAAATGCACGCCGTGAGAAAGGCAAAGGCAGGTACCTGACGGGAATTGGCCCGTGTTAGAATTCGCCGTTTATTTCTACATAAA
>JBLMXE010000169.1:0-8413 GCA_050257615.1 Chlamydiota bacterium
CGCTTCCGCTTCGGGCTGGGCGACTACAAGTATTTTGCCGATCCTCTGCCGCCCATTATTCAGGACCTGCGCCGCAGCTTTTACCCGCCGCTGGCCGCAGTTGCCAACCGCTGGATGGAGAACCTGGGCAGCCGCGAGCGCTTTCCCGGCCGGCTCGAGGAATTTCTCAAAGTCTGCGACCGCCACGGCCAGCGCTGGCCCACTCCGCTGTTGCTGCGATATACCGCGGGCGGCTACAACTGCCTGCACCAGGATATTTACGGGGAAGTTGCCTTTCCCCTGCAGGTAGCCTGCTTTTTGAGCCAGCCGGGACGGGACTATACCGGCGGCGAGTTTTTGCTTCTGGAGCAGCGGCCGCGCGCACAGTCCAAGGGCGAGGTGGTTACCCCGCAGCAGGGGGAAGCGGTCATCTTCACCACCCGCTACCGGCCGGTGCGCGGCGCTCGCGGCTACTACTGAGTCAACATCCGCCACGGCGTCAGCACGCTGAAGTCAGGGCGCCGGCGACACTGGGCTGCTGTACTCCTGGTGACAGCCGCCAGTCGCGAGAATGTTCATTTTCAGCGTAACCGCGCTGCCTTCCGGGAATTGGCCGGGCTGCCCAGGGCGGTGCGCACAGCACAACGCTCGCGCTCTGACGGCGCTACTACGCCTCCAGGCAGCCGCGGGCTCTGCAGCCATGTTCCTCGGTGGCAGATGCGGGTGGCCACCCTCGAAGGTACGGGACAAAGCGCTCGCTTCCCACCATGGGGCGGGTGCAGGAACGGGAGAAGAAGCGGTCTGAGTCTCGCCGCGGCTCGCCGCGGGACGAATGCGTGTGCCCACATTTAGCCGCGCTGAATGTGGGGCACCGGGCGCACATTGCCAAACGGTCGCGGGCGGTCGTGAGAGAATAGGTAAACTTTTTCCACGATGGCGGTAAAGACACTTACCTCGCAATCGGCCGCGGCGGCGCCGGCGGTAGAAGACGCGCCCGGACTCGGCTGGCGCGATTCTTTCTTCTGGATGGTCGCGATCGGCTTCCTGCTGCGCCTGAGCGCCATCCTGGTGCTCCACACCTACCGCTATCGCACTGCCGAAGGGCACTTCGACTTTGGCTACGAAATGGGGCGCATCGCCGCCTCGATCGCCTCCGGCCACGGCTTCAGCAACCCCTTCCAGACGCCCACGGGGCCCACCGCCTGGGAGCCGCCGCTCTATCCCTACCTGACCGCCGGCATCTTCCGGCTGTTTGGCATTTACAGCTACGCCTCGGCTTTTGTGCTGCTGACTATCAACAGCTTTTTCTCAGCGCTGACCGCCATCCCCATCTACCTGATCGGCAAGCGCACCTTCGGCTACACCGTGGCGCTGTGGTCGGCGTGGATGTGGGCGGTGCTGCCCTTCACCATGTACTGGTCCACCAAGTGGGTGTGGGAGACCAGTCTTTCGGCGCTGCTGCTGGCGGTGATTTTTCTGCTCGCGTTGAAGCTGCAGGAGGGGGACGGCTGGCGAGTGTGGGCGGCCTTCGGCGCGCTCTGGGGCGTGGCCGCGCTCAACAATCCCTCCCTCTTGTCGTTCCTGCCGGTGTCGCTGGTGTGGGTATGGTACCGGCGGCGAAAGCTGGGTAGTACTTCCCTGCCGGGAGTGGCGGCCGCCCTGGTAGTGATGGCCGCGCTGGCGGCGCCCTGGATCGCGCGCAACTATAGCGTTTTCGGAAAATTTATTTTCATTCGCGACAACTTCGGCTCTGAACTGCGCCTGGGCAACGGCCCCGGCGCTGACGGCACCTGGATGTGGTACCTGCATCCCACGCAGAACGTGCTGCAGATGCGCGAATTCCAGCGTCTGGGCGAACTGGCCTACATAGCGGAACGCAAGCAGGAAGCGCTGGCTTTCATTGCCCAGAACCCAGCCCGCTTTGCCCGCCTGAGCGGCAAGCGCTTTATTTATTACTGGGCAGGATTGCCACGGTCTTCAAAGATCGCCGCCCTGGCTCCCATCAAAAACTCCTTGTTTCTGGCGTCCTCGATCCTGGCCCTGTGGGGCCTGGCGCGGGCGTTGCGCAAGAGGATGCCGGGGGCTGGGCTTTTTTTCTGGCTCCTATTGGTTTATCCCGCCGTTTATTATTTAGTATTCCCACATCCGCGCTATCGGCACCCGATTGAGCCGGAGATGCTCCTCCTGGGGGTGTATTTGATTACCCAAACGGGCAAGAAAAGCAGCACGCTGGTGAGGCCCGTCCGCGTTATCGGCGATCCATCGAAAACAATCACCACGCTCTCAGTGGTCATGCCGGTTTACAACGAAAAGGCCACCATCGCCCAGGTGGTGCGCACGGTGCTGCAGGCCGAGGCCGGCCTGGATAAGGAACTCGTTATCGTGGACGACTTCTCCACCGACGGAACGCGCCAGGTGCTGGCTGACCTGGAGCGCGAAGAGCGCGGCCGCATTAAGCTGCATTTCCACGACCGCAATCGCGGCAAAGGCGCGGCCCTCCGTACCGGTTTCGCCCAGGCCAGCGGCGACGTGGTTCTGGTACAGGACGCCGACCTGGAATACGACCCTGCCGACTACCCCGTGCTGCTGCAGCCCATTCTCAGCGGCCGCGCCGACGCCGTCTTCGGCAACCGTTTTCACGGCGGCACCCACCGCGTGCTCTATTTCTGGCACTTCCAGGCGAACCGATTCCTGACTCTCTTCTGCAACCTGCTGTGCAACCTTAACCTCAGCGACATGGAGGTCGGGTATAAGGCGTTCCGCCGGGAGGTGCTGGAGGCGATTCGCCTGCGTTCCGACCGCTTCGGCTTCGAGCCGGAGGTCACCATCAAGGTGGCCAAACTGGGCTGCCGCATTTACGAGGTGCCCATCGCCTACCACGGCCGCACCTACGAAGAGGGCAAGAAGATCGGGTGGAAGGATGGCGTGGCCGCCCTGTTCCACATGGTGAAATACCGCTTCTTCGATTGAGACCAGGAGTAATCCCATGCGAATGCCCGCCTTTACCCTGCTGCTGTGCTTCGGAATACCGCTGGCGTGCACCGCGCAGACTCACCCGGCAAAAAAGCCCGCGACCGGCGCCGCCTTGACCGCCAAGCACCAGGACACGGAAAAACTTATGGAACTGGTGGGGACGCGCAGGATTCTGCGCGAGCTCTTCGACCAGGACATTGAAGCGCAGATCACGGCCATGCGACGCGCGCGGCCCGACGTGCCCGACGAGTTCTGGCAGGACTTCACGCTAGAGTTCAAGCGCCAAGCCAGTCCCGACGATTTGATGAAGGTTATCCTGCCTATCTACGACAGGCACTTCACCCACCAGGAGATCCGGCAAATCATCGCCTTCTATGAGAGTCCGCTGGGACGCAAGATCAGCACCACGCTGCCGGAAATCCAGCAGGAATCCGTCGAGGCCGGGCGCGCCTGGGGCGAACAACTGGGCGACCGCATGAACGCAGAATTGAAGCAGAGGCTGGCGGAGAAGGGATACAAGGCGCCCCAGTAGCCCGCTTCCGCAAAGCCCCTTGGCGTCATTCGCGGCCTAAAGTCCGCTCGAAAATGAAATGATCACGATTCACCGGCTCAATCCGGGTGCTTCCACCAGGGCGAGACAAAGATTTTTCGTTCCATCTTTGGGCAATGTGGTATTGTGGGCGCGATTTCGAGCCTTCAGGAGAGGCTGGAGCCTGTCCTGGTGTCCCGGCCGAACCCACAAACTTCACCCCTGGCTCCTGCCAATCCAAGGGGAGGGGCTATGTTCAATTCCAATCACTCAAGCCTTTGCTCATCGCTCAAGATAGCCGCTATATGCCTGCTCGTGTTTGGACTGAGCGCGCTGTCAGCAGCTCAAGCGCAGCATGCAACAGCGAAAACGCCGGCCTTGAAGTATGACCTGAAAGCGGAAAAGAAGGTCAAGGGCGTAGTTCAGGAAATGAAACAAGTGGGCCAGGGGCACGGCGCGCTCATGCACCTGGTAATCAAGACCGGCACTGAAACGGTAGAAGTGTACCTGTGCCCGCAGCACTTCATTAAAGACATGGGCATCGAACTGAAGCCGGGCGACGAGGTAGAGATCACCGGGTCTCCCGCGCTCGACAACGGCGTCTCCGTGATTCTGGCGCGCGAAATTGACAAGGGCACCGACAGCTATGTCCTGCGCGACGATAAAGGCCTGCCCGTGTGGAACTGGCAGCACACTTGAGGGGAGTTACTTGCCTGACGGCGGCATGACGAAATCTACGCCGCGGTCCTCATTGACCTGTTCCGTGGCTGTGAGATCCAACTGGGCCAGGGGAATCTTTCTTCGCCGCTGCTCGTTAAAAACCCACAGCGTGTTGCCGACGATAGCGTAATTTTCCACCTCGCTGCGACGGCCGTCGCGGAAAACCAGAGTGGTGGGCGTGGGCGGCGTTTCTACTCGCGCCTCGTCCCGCGGTGCGGGGGCTTGCGGGGCTGGGGCTGGCGCTGCGGTTTGCTGCTCCCGCATCTGCCGCAACTCTTCCCGCAGTTGTTCGATCTGCGCGGTCAAATCACTCGCCTGGGCGCTGGCCCGCTCCGTTTGCTGCGCCATCTGCTGCGCGGCCAAATCCGAGTAGTCCTGGCCGGAGCTATCCCACATGATGGGGAGACTGTAGTAGGGATAAGCGCCGAACGCTCCGAAGCCGCCAAACGAGCCGAATCCCGTGGGCCGCCGCGTGCAGTAGAAAGGATCGAAGAAGGCGTCGGAGAAGCAGCGGTTCAGAGGATGGACGCCGTAGGGATAGCGTCCCAAGCCAAAATTAAATCCGAAGCCCGCGTGGCCGGAGTGGAAGCCGCCGTGTCCGTGGCGGTTAACCTGCGGTGGAACGCCGGGCACACTGGGTTGGAAAGGAATCCCGCCCCGAACCGGCATCGCCGGCCGGAAGGGCGCTGGCCGCACCATAAAGGGACGCGCGGCGGGCGCCATTCTTACTGCCATGGGTGAGCGCATGGGCGCGGTTCGTGCGATTGGGGTGCCACGCCGCTGCGCCGCAGACCCCACTGACAGCAGCATCACAACCGCGACGGTCAGCAGACCTCGCATACTCCCCACCTTCTCTAGATAGGATACTCCCAAATTGGCCGGGCAGCGCGCCTTGCTGCGGTCGCTCGCGAGAGTGGCGAGGGAGATGTAAAGACGCTGTGACCTTTTTTCTTCCTCCATCTATGGTAGACACGTAACTGGTTACGTCTCTCGGAGGTCGAAAAATGAGGCTTGTGGGTGGGTTCCTATCGTTCCTGCTGACGGGCGTGATGTGGGCGGCACCGCCCCAGGCGCGACCCGCGCGCCAGCAACCAGCGGCGCGCGCAACAGCTACCGCCTGTGAGCAGGAGTGGCTGGCCATGGCGCAGCGCCATCATGAGGAAGCGCAGGCCATGCTGAAAGAAACTTCCGGCTATCGCGCCCTGCTGGTGATGTTGCGCAACGATGCCGGCACCGTGCGCGACAACGCCATCCGCGATGGCCTGCAGGTGAACGCCGACATGTGGGAGAAGCTGCTGGACTCGTTGCAGAGACAGGCCGCCAGCCTGCAGGCCCTGGCGAAGCAGGAGGAATCCCAGCGGCAGGCGCTGTGCCGCTCGCGATAACTCAGCCCGTTCGCCGCCAGCAGCTTACCTCCTTGCTCCGGCTTTGGTTGAAGCGGGCGAGCAGAACTGCGGCGTCGTTTCTGCCAGCAGGCGCGCGTACAACTCCACGCGCATATGCCCCATCTGGGCGCGGCGTTGGTTGACGTGGGCCTCGTCTTCGGTCGGAGCCGGGTGGAGCTTTTCTCCCTGCTTACACTCGAACTGGGTGCCGTAGAGCTGTTTTCTGCCCATATCGCGCTGCGCGCGATCGTAAACCAGGGCGTAGGTCTCAGCATCGGCTTGACCGGCGTCTACAGCGGCTTTGAGGTTGGGAAGAACCTGGGCGCGAAAGTGAGCGGGCTGGTGCTGGATCATGATCAGGAATTCGTCGGCAGCTTGCGGCCCCACCAGGGAGTAAGTCGGCAGGCCGTATTTGCGGAAAATCGCCTGCAAGGGAGCGGTGTGGCTCTGATCAACTTTTACCAATTCCTCGGGGTCGAAGCTGTTCTTCTGGCGCACCCCCTGGTCAGCCTTGTACATGCGCTTGATCTGATCGCGAAGCGCCAGATTGGTGGGCGGGGAGCTCTCCGCCTTCTGTTTCGCTTCTGACATGCGCAAGCGGGCGGCATAGAAGATGGGCGCATCGGAGGGTATCTCATGCCTGGCGGCTGCTTCCTTGATCTTTGCCAGAACCTGCTGGCGGAAGCTTAGAGGAAACCTATCGTTGGCCAGCAGCAAAATAAATTCATAGGCGGGCTCATCGCCGACTTCCGTTATGGTCGGCAGGCCGCGCCGGGTGTAGATGGCTTTGACTTCTGAGGTTGCGAGCGATTCTTCTCTTTCATTGTCGGTGGCGAAGACGGCGTGAAAGAGCTTCGTAATCTTACCCGCTGCGGTGGGATCGGACACCGATTTCAGCGGCTGCGGAACTACGATGAGAATCAGCGCGAGAACGGAGAGCATTTTGTTCTGTCGAGATTCCTCGCGGACTGAAGTCCGCGAGGAATAAAAACATGAAGCGAGCTTATCACCCGGCTGGAGCCGGGTGCTTCCACACCAGCCAAGAAAGTCGCGCTGAACGGCCCCTGACAGACCGGACCTGGAGATTGGCGCGATCTTCAGTAGATCTGGTAAGCAGGCGCGGCTACGCGGACATCGGGCTTGGTGGCCATAAGCAGCAGGGCGCCGATGCGCTTGAAGTCGCGCAGTTCCTGGGCGTTTTTGAACCACTTGCCGCTGTATTCGTCGGGCGTGGGCGTATCGTCGGGAATGCGCCGCGCCTCCACGTTCTCAAAGGCGTGCCGCTTCAGCATTTCCACATACTCCGTTTCGGAAAGCGCGTGCACCGGCACCTGCAGTTCGTCCACCCAGCGCAGCGAGTAGGAATTGTCCTTGTACAGATTAATCAGGATGAATAGCCGCCCGTGGGGCGCCATCACGCGAAACAACTCCGCCAGCGCCCGCTCCTGGTCGGGATAGTAATAGAACGACTCCACCGAGAGCACCTTGTCGAAGAAGTTTTCCTCCCAGGGAATCTGCTGCGCGGAGCCCCACACGTACATGACGTTTTCGAAGTCGCGGGAGGCGGCGCGGGCGCGGCGAATCATTTCGTCGGAAACGTCCAGGCCCACGACCTGGCCGAATCCTTCCGGCCCGTCGGAGACCAGGCGGGCCAGCAGTCGTGTGGCCCAGCCGGCGCCGCAGCCCAGGTCGAGCACGCGCTCGCCGGGGCGGAGATCCATGTGGCGGATGGTCTTCTCGGTGATGTCGAGGTGATGGCGCTCCATCTCCTCGCCGCGGCCGGCTTCGGCCCAGCGGTTGAATTCTTCGCGCAGAATCTGGTCGGGGGAGAGCTTTGGTTCCATGAAATTTCCCTTCTAGCGAGTTCGGGGCTGATATTCAAGCTTATCGCATCCACGGCAGCTCGCGGGCGGCAGGGCTTGAGCGGCGGTACCGCAACCTTACGGCGGCACACGAACGTACCAAAAACGTACTGGGAGGTCACACCTTCGTCACCTGCCTTGAACGGAGCGGCACGGTAGAGTGAGCTCATGAGGCGCACCTCCGTTGTTGCGACCCTGGCTGCCGTGTTTCTGCTGGCGCAGGTTTCCCTCGCCCAAATGCCGGCGTTCGAAGTGCGCACCGAACCGGCAACCCTGGTTAACGGCGCTCCGGCGGTGCTGTATGTGGCCGCGCCGGTCACGCTGGAAACGCTAACCGGCCAGTGGATGGGGCACAAGCTCTTCTTCAGCTTCGATGCTGACAGCCACACTTGGTACTCGCTGTTTGGCTCAGCTCTCAGCAGCGCTCCCGGCCCACACCGGCTGACCCTGGAAGGAACGACAGAAAGCGGGGCTACGCTCTCCTTCGAGCAGAATCTGGAGGTAGCGAGCCAGCCTTATTCAGTTGTGAAACTGAGGGTGCAGCACAAGTTCACCGCTCCCAATCGCAGGCTGCTGAAGCGCATCAAGCGGGAAGAAATTCTTAAGCATCACATTTTCGCGGAGAGCAGTAGCCGGCAGTTATGGGACGGGCCTTTCCTGGCTCCGGTGAGTGAAACGGTTTCCGAATCCTTCGGCGTCCGGCGCGTTTTCAATGGCGAACTGAAGTCGCAGCACCAGGGTCTGGATTACCATGCCCCGCGCGGTACTCGGATTGTGGCCGCGAACTCCGGCACTGTCCTTCTGGCACGAGGCCTCTTCTTCGAGGGCAATTGCGTCATCCTGGACCATGGCCAGGGTTTGATGACTCTCTACATGCACCTTTCCAGATTCAAGGTGAGAAAGGGGCAGAAGGTGCGGCGGGGGCAACTGCTGGGCCTGAGCGGGGCCACAGGCCGGGCCACCGG
>JBLMXE010000170.1:0-4691 GCA_050257615.1 Chlamydiota bacterium
ATTGCGGGGAAGAAAGATTGCGCGCATGTCGTGCAGGAAGTGTAATTCTATTCCGAGCCCTTGGCGAATTTCCGGCTGGCGATCATGCCCTTCCCTTCCTCCACCGTCACAGTCTGCCCAGCCGCCACGTTGCTGAGCTTATCCACCTTCCCGCTCGGCCAGTTGATTTCCACCGCGTCGGCTTTCGGGTGCGTGCCCAGCCCGAAGGTCAGCACCAGCTCGCTTTGTGACAAATAGCTGGAGCCGCTACGCAGCATCTGCGCCTGCTTCATGCCGCCTGCGGAAACGTGCGCCACCGCTCCAATGCCGTCGCGGTTCGATTTCGTCCCCACCAGCTTGATGCGCAGGCTGTTGTCGGTCGCGCCATCGTTGCGGAACAGGTAGGCGCGGCCGGCGTTAGTGGTCATCAGGATGTCCAGGGCCCCGTCATTATTGATGTCGCCGTAAGCCGCGCCCCGCGCCACTTTGGGACTGGCGAACACGGTCCCCATCTGCTGTGTAACTTCCTGGAACTTTCCGCTGCCCAGGTTGTGGAACAGGTGCGGCGGCTCGGCGAACTTCACCGTCTTCTGTACCTTCTCAATTTGGTTCTCGATGTGCCCGTCGGCCACGAAGATATCCGGCCAGCCGTCCAAGTCGTAATCGAAAAAGAAACAACCGAATCCCAGCGTCAGCAAGCTGTCCCGCCCGATCGAGGACCGCGGCGCCTCGTCCACGAATAACCCGTTGCCCTCGTTGTGGTAGAGCGACACCATCTGATTGGCGAAGTTTGTAATCAGGATGCTGGGGCGCCCGCTGTGGTCGTAATCGGCTGCGTCCACGCCCATGCCCGCGCGCGCCACGCCATCCTCGCTGAAGGCGATGCCCGCCGGCATACCCTGCTCGGCAAACGTCCCGTTCTGCTTGTTCACGTACAGTTTGTTGGGTTGCGTGTCGTTGGAAACCAGGATGTCGGGCCAGCCGTCGCCGTTGTAGTCCAGTGTGGCAATTCCCAGGCTTTTGGAAGTCGCATCGTAGAGCCCGGCCTTCTGCGTGACGTCCTCAAACTTGCCGTGGCCCAGGTTGTGCCACAGCCGCAGCGAGGCGCCCTTGTACGACTCCGGCGTGCAATACGACTTGTGGCTGCCGTCCAGCGTGCAGTAGAGGTCGCCCTTCACCGACCACTGCACATAATTGGCTACCACCAGGTCGAGCAAGCCGTCGTGGTCGTAGTCCATCCAGGCCGCGCCCGTAGAGAATTCGTTCGGACCCCACAGCCCCGCCGCCTTGGTCACGTCTGTAAAGGTGCCGTCGCCATCATTGTGGAACAGGTGACTCTGCCCAAGCGCGGTCACAAAAATATCGTCGTGCCCGTCGTTGTCATAATCGCCCACCGCCACGCCCATCCCGTACATCTCCACCGCCAGCCCGGCTTTGCGCGTCACGTCGGTGAAGGTGCCGTTATGGTTGTTGTGATAGAGCTTCAGAGTGGTTGGGCCATGAATCTTGTGCCCGGGAAAATCCTGGGAGTTGATGAGCAGGATGTCCGGCCAGCCGTCGTTGTCGTAATCAATAAACGCACAGCCTGAGCCCATCGTTTCCGGCAGCCACTTCTTGCCGAAGGCGCCATTGTTGTGGACGAAATGGATGCCCGCGCGCATGGTGATATCGGTGAAATGTATGTGCGTTTTGCGCTGCGCCGTCGCCAACCCGGCCATCAGCAACAGCAGCGCGAACCCACCAAGAACACGTAGGCCCAGCCGCCCCCGGCTGGGCGCCTCCTTTGCTGAGCTTCGCTCAGCGGACAGGCCGCCGTCATTCAAAATCAGGTCTTGGATCACCGTGGAAGCGCACGGCTTCAGCCGTGCGATAACAACGTCAAAAATTGTGCGGGCTTTAGCCCCTGCGCCCTTCACCTTCCCGCCCCTGCCGAACTCTCGTAGCTGTAATGCGGCGCCTGCTTCAGCATCGCCAGGGGCACCGACACATGCTCATGGATTGCCTGGCGCTCGTTGTTGTCGTCCGGATGCAGACGCCGGTAAGGGCCGGTAATTGTCTGCTCGGCCTCGTTAGCTTTAAAACGCAGGTAGCGTACCTGGTGAACGTGGGCATCCTTCGCATCGCCCAAGCCGGTGTAACACAGCATGAGGTTGTAGTGTGCCATGAGATCTTCGGGATCAATCGCCAGCACCGAGTTCAGCACTTTGACCGCGTCTTGGTAGCGCCGCTGCAGAAACAGAATCCGTCCCAGATCATTCAACGTCACGCGGTCGCGCGGATACTGCTTCAGCACAGCGCGCAGGTGCTGCTCGGCTTCGTCATAATGGCCTTCCTCGCGCAGCATCTGCGCATAGAAGAAATGCGCACGGGCCAGATTGGGGGCCACGCTGAGAGCCTTATCCAGAACTTTGCGGGCCCGCTGCAGGTCGCCTTCCTGTATCGCCGCCCGCCCAATGTTGACCCAGCCGTCCGCATTCTTGGCATCAATCTCCGTAATCTCCTGGAAGGCCGCCTCGGCTCCCTTCAAATCCCCTTGCAGAAAGAGGCCGATGCCGTAGTCGTTCCACCGCTGCCAGTCATCAGCCTGCAGCACTACCTTGGGTTTCAGCGACGGCGCGCTGGGCGCAACCACTGGCAGCGTAACATTATCCTCGGCCAGCACTACGATCGGCAGGTTGGGAATCTTCTGTTCTTTCGCAGAAACGTCGCGCACCGGCCCGTCGAGAAGGTAATGCGTGTCGTCGTAATCGGGCGTGTGGTTCGGAGCTTGTTTGGGATCGGCTACGCCCGTGAACGCGAATTGCGTAAACCACCAGGAAAACTTGCGGTAGCACAGCCGGGCATGGAGGGTTATCTTGTCGCCCGCGTCATCTGGAATGTGCAGCCGATAGTGTACGGTGTCAGCCGCTCCCGGCGGGATCAGGTGCACGTACACCACCGAGCGCGTGGCCCAGGCGTTTCGCTTGTTGATCGGGTTGCCGTGCTCATCTACCTGCAGCGAGTGGTAGAAATGCGCTCCCGGATCCACCGGCCCTCTGCCGTTGTCCTCCACCATGCCGCTCCAGAACAGCACTTGGCCGCGATCGTCGGTGGCCTTCAGCTCCAGCCAGGTATCAAACGCGTCCACCGTGCCGCCGGGGAAGAAGTGGCCAACTTTCTTGGTGCGCACTACCACATCCACGCGGTCAGTATCGCCGCGCCGCAACGTCGGCAGCACCCGGTTCAGCGGCGCTGTGATCGGTCGCACCTCGCCCACTTGCCCCCGCGGGAGGTTGGACTCCGCTTCCTCGCCCACCGCGAAGGTGGTTGCCAGCTGGGGCGTCCCGGTCAGAGGCGTGGTGACTTTCTTTTCTGCCGCCTCTGGCTGGTCGGGTGACAGCGCAAAAATATCCACGCTCACGATGCCGTTCTTCAGGAAGTGTTCCTCCACCGCCAACTGCTTGGCGTCTTCATTGGCGGTGGGCAGCGCCGTGTTGGCGGCGGGAAAGCGGTGGGAATGAATGAAGCCATCAATGTTGCCGGCGTCCTTGGAAGCGGTCAGCGGCATGTGGCAATCTGCGCACTGCAAGCCTTTAGGCGGATAATAGAAGGAGCGCGCTCCCTGCCCCGAGACCCCGCTCGCCTGCCAGTTGTCATACTCGTTGAAGCCGCGTTCCCAGCGGTAATGGTTCACCGGAACATCCAGGTGGACCTTGTGGCAGCTGGAGCAGAACTCCGCCGTCTGGTTGCGCATGAACGGCTTCAGGAACACGCGCCGGTGCGGCTCCGGGTTCAGATTCACGAGGAAATCGTGCAGCGTGCGGATCACCGGGCTCTTGCTCGCCGCCAGCGCGTGCAGCTTGGGATACTCCAGGTAGAAGTCGCCATTGCCCATCGTGCTCTTCACCCGCGCGATGGAGTGGCACATCATGCAGCCCAGGCCCGCCTGCGCCTCCGGCGTGTGGATGATCTTGCGGATGGGCGTATCCATCATCCCGCTGTAGAGCACCGCCGGATCGTGGCAGCCCCCGCACCACTTCGAGGGCCGCGTCCCCACCACGTCCTGCATGTACTCCACGCTCTTGCGATACCACTGGTTATTGAAAGAGGAGAAGTGATGCGCCGAGCTGTACCACTCGCGGTAGATGTCCTCGTGGCAGCGCTTACAGGAGTCTGACTCCATGAAAAACTTGCTGGGAATTTTTTGCCCGCCATAAACCTGGGCCGAACTCGGGAAAAATGGGCCCTTGGGACCGTCTCCCTCCCCGTTCATGCTGGCGGGCGCGTCCGGCGGATTCTGAATGCGCAGGCTCCCCTGCCAGTTCACATTGCGCTGGTACCAGGCGCCCGCGCTCAGCCCGGCCAACACCGCCAGCGCCAGCACCGGCCGCACCACGACGGCGCCGGGCAGCGACTTAAGCCAGCCGTGCCTGCCCGCCCAGTCCGCGAACAGAAGCGCCACCGCCGCCAGCACCAGCACGATGTGCAGGTAGAGCCAGTTCCAATCCGAGCGCGGCGTGCCGGTGTAGATGAGCGCCAACCCGAGAACTGCGCCCGCCGCCAGCAGCAGCCAGCCCGCTTTACCCGTCAGGGTTTGTGAGCGCAGCCGCCGCCACAAAAACGGCGCCAGCAGAATCGCAGCCACCACTCCCACCACGGTATGCAGCAGCACTACCCCGGCATAGAGCACGTTGGGTTGGGGAAAGGGATAGAGGTAGGCGGCAGACGCCACC
>JBLMXE010000171.1:0-6034 GCA_050257615.1 Chlamydiota bacterium
GCACTGCAGAAATTGCACGCGCGCTACCGGCTGGCCATTATCTCCAACACCGACGACGACCTGTTCGCCGCCACCGCCCGCCACCTGCAGGTGAAGTTTGACCAGGTGGTCACGGCCGAGCAGGCGCGCGCCTACAAGCCTGCGCTCGCTCCCTTTCACTTGGCCCTGGAGCGGCTGGGATTGCCCAAGGAGCAGGTGCTGCACGTTGGGCAGAGCGTTTACCACGACGTGGTGCCCGCCAAATCCCTGGGCCTGGCTACCGTGCTGGTTCGCCGCCGCGGCTTCGGTGCCACCCGCGTCATAGCGGAGAAACCCGACCTGGAAGTGCCCGATATGCAGAGCCTGGCTTCCCTCGCCGTTGGGTAACAAAACCGGTCACCGATCACACGGATTCTCACGGATTAGTAAATCAGACAGATCCGCGAGCATCCGCGAAAATCCGTGGCGGAGAATTTACTGGTTCACCGGAATCTTGATGATCTTCTTCTGAATGGCGTAGGTGACCAGCTGCGCCTTGTTGTGGATGTCGAGCTTGCGCATCAGATTGAACTTGTGCGCCTCGACGGTTTTGACGCTCAGCCCCAGCAGCACGGCGATTTCTTTCACCGAGTTGCCTTCGGCCAGCAGCTTCAAAATTTCGCGCTCCCGCGGGGTCAGGGTGGAGATGCGAGGCCGCATCTTGGCGTCGCGCACGCGGGCGCGAAAATCTTCCACCAGCTTGCTCAGCACCTGCGAACTCAGATATTTGCCGCCCTTGTACACGTCGCGCACCGCGCTCACCAACTGCGGCGCGGGTGTGTCTTTCAACACGTAACCGGCGGCGCCCACTTCCAGGCACTGCACCAGGTAGTCCTCATCCTCGTACATGGTGAGGAAGAGCAGCTTGGTTTCCGGGCGGTTTTTGCGAATCTGGCGGGCGGCCTCGAAGGACGAAAGCCCGGGCATGCCTATATCCATCAGCACGATGTCGGGACGCAGGTCGCGCGCCTTCTCCACCGCCTCTCCGGCGTCGGCGGCTTCGCCTGCTACTTCGAAGTCCGACTCCCCTTCCAACAGCCGCCGTACTCCCTGGCGGAACAAAGTGTGATCGTCAACCAGCAAACATCTTATCTTTGCCATTACTCACCTTGGCGGACTTGTAGTTGAATGGACGAAGGGTGTCTAACTGGCCAGAGAACTGCCGGCAGCCACAGTGCGCGCCGGGTAAACGGCATCCGCAGTTACCGGCAACTGAACCACGGCAGCCGCATCCGGTACCGTAACTTCGATGCGGGTTCCGCGGCCTTTGCCGGAGCGTACGCGCACCGTACCCCCCAGAGCCGCAATCCGTTCCCGCATGCCGGCCAAACCGAAACTGCGGCCGCGGGAAACGCCTTTCTGGATGAAGCCGATGCCATCGTCTTCCACCAGCAGTTTGATGCACCCCTGCTCGCGCGTGACCTGCACATTAACGTTCTTAGCCTGCGCATGCTTGGCCACGTTATGCAGGGCTTCCTGCACTACCCGGTAAATTGCGGTTTCGGCTTCCGGTCCGAAGCGGCCCAGGTCATCGGGAACGGCCACCCGCGTCTTGACCCCGGTGCTTTTGCTCAAGTCCTTGGCTTCCTTGTGGATAGCGGCCACCAGGCCCAGCTCCTGCAGAACCAGGGGCGAAAGTCGGGCAATCATGCGCCGTAACCCTTCAATAGTGCGATCTACTACCGCCAGAGCTTCCTGAATTTTTACTTGCGAACTCCGCGAGCGCAGGCTGGCCTCCAGCATGCCCAGGTAGAGGCGGGTGACCATCAAGCCCTGGCCGGTTTCGTCGTGCAGTTCGCGGCTGATGTGCTTGCGCTCCTGTTCCTGCACCCGCAGCAGGTGGGCCGAGAGCTCGGCAATGCGCGATTCGCGCTCGCGCAACGCATCCGTCATCTGCATGCGGTCAATAGCCAGCGCCGAGCGGTCAGCCATGGCTCGCATCAGTTCCTTCTCAGTCGGCATCCAGCGGTAGGGCACGGCAAAGCCGATTTCCAGCACTCCAATCGTCTCTTCCGAGTTCTTCTTCAGCGGTACCGCCCAGATGGACTTGGCATTGCGGCGCAGGATGGGGCTGGCCTCGTCCTGATCATCGCTGCCCTCCAGCACCAGCAGGTCGGGCTCCGTCCCCGTGGCGACCTTGCCGGAGAAGCCTTCGCCGGGCCTAACGCAGTAATCCTCTTCCAGTTCGCTGCCAAAACCCACGGCAGCAGCCAGGCGCAACGCGTCTCCTTCCGGCTCGCGCAGCAGGATGGTACCCAGCTGCGCCCCGAAGGTGCCGGCCGTAATTTCCAGCACTTTACGAAGCAGCGCGCTGAGGTCGGGCGCGGTCAGTTCGGCGTCCAGCACCGAAAGCAGCGCCGAGGAGGCGCTTTTCTGGGTTTCGAAATAAGCCAGCGAGACGGCCACAAAAGCCGCCGACGAGAACATCTCCAGGGCGGCTACTATCTCGCTGCGCCGCTCCTGAAACGCTTTCGCTACGTAGGTTTCGCAAAAAAGCTCGTAAAGTTCCAGGGAACGCGCCACCGCCCCAGCATCCACCTGCAGTTTGGCCAGCCGGGTGCCGAAATAGCTGAGGTTCTCAGCAAACGTCTGGAAATCGCATTGGCAGAAGATGGCAAAGCCGGTTCCCAGATTCAACCGCTCCAGGGCGGTCATGGCCCGGCCGTCAAACTGAAACTCTTCAAACATCCTTGCCCGCCAGGCGGCCGTAATCTCAGGAAAACAGGGCTTTAAGGCCCGTACTGCTTCCTGAATCAAAGCACGCGAGCTTTCTTTTAATACCAAGCAGGCGGACAAGTATTCTCCTTAAGGACGGCCAGAGGCGTGCGATCGAGCGAACCGAGTGGCGGCGGACCAGATGTAAAACCGTAAATCCCGAGCTTCTCAGGTATTTTATAGGTTTTCTGCCTGTGAATCTACCCATTCCTCCGGGATATTTGTTGAAAAGTTACTTAGCAATTTAACCTACTTTTGTGCCATGAATTAGCCTCCGGGAGGGGCATCGGTATCAGCGCCGGAACTAAGTAGAAACGTTAAGGTTGCGGCGCATCAGATACAATCCTGATTTCATGCTTCGCTATCAAACCGCGGGAGAGTCACACGGAGAAGCGCTGGTCGCCCTGCTCAGCGGAATGCCTGCTGGGCTGAAGATTGACCTGTCGTTCCTGGACCGCGAGCTCTGGCGCCGTCAGCAGGGCTACGGGCGGGGCGGACGGATGAAGATTGAGCGCGACCGAGCCCATATCCTGTCGGGGGTACGGCATGGGGCCACCATTGGCTCTCCCATCTCCATCTGGTTGGAAAATAAGGACTGGAGGAATTGGCAGGAATCTCTTCCCGTGGGCGAAGGCGATCCCGCCCAGCACAAAGCAGTCAAATCGCCCCGGCCCGGCCACGCCGACCTGGCGGGAGCGCTGAAATACAACTTTCGCGAGGCGCGCTACGTGCTGGAGCGGGCCTCGGCGCGGGAATCAGCGGCGCGGGTGGTTATGGGAGCCGTAGCCAAGCTTTTTCTGCGCGAACTGGGAATGGAGGTCCTCAGCCACGTGCTGGCGGTGGGCAATGCCAGGCTGAGCGATGCTGAGGTTTCCTGGGAGAAGATCTGCGCTCTTGCCGAAAAGGATGAGATCCTGCTGAATTGCGCCGATCCGGAAGCCGAACAGCGCATGAAAGCCGAAGTGGATCAGGCGCTGCGCACCGGGGACTCCGTGGGCGGCGTTTTTGAGGTGGTAGCCCACCGTGTTCCGCCCGGTCTGGGCACCTATGCCAGCTGGGACGAGCGCCTGGACGGACTGCTGGCCCAGGCTGTCATGTCGCTGCAGGCGGTGAAGGCGGTGGAGATCGGCGTCGGAGTCGCGGCGGCCGCTTCCCCCGGCTCGCAAGTGCATGATGAAATAGGATATTCACGGCCAAAAGGTAAGGGCGCCCCCGCTTTTACCGGCTTCGTGCGCAAGCACAACCATGCGGGCGGGGTGGAAGGGGGCATTTCCAATGGCGAGGACATCCTGGTGCGGGGTTATCTGAAACCGATTTCCACCCTGCGCCGGCCGCTGGAATCGGTTGATTTCGCCACTCGGGAACCGGTGAAAGCAGCCTATGAGCGCTCCGACGTATGCGTGGTGCCGGCCGCCGGCGTGGCCGCGGAAGCCATGGTGGCGCTTACCCTGGCGCGCTGCGCGCTGGAGAAATTCGGCGGCGATTCCATGACGGAAGCGGTCAGAAATTTTCAAGGCTACTGCCAACAACTGCAGAACTACTGATGATCTATCCCATTGTGAAATATGGCGACCCGGTGCTGGAGCGGTCCGCAGCACCAGTGGAGGTTTTTGACGACGAACTGCGCAAGCTGCTGGACGACATGTTCGAATCCATGTACGCGGCGCACGGCGTGGGGCTGGCGGCGCCACAAATCGGCATTTCCAAGCGCATTGCGGTGATTGACGTTACCTTCAAGGAGGACCCCAACGCCAGGCTGGTGCTGGTGAACCCGCAAATCATCCACACCGAGGGCAAGCAGAAGGGCAACGAGGGCTGCCTCAGCATTCCCGAGTTCCGCGAACCCGTGACCCGGCCCATGCGGGTGACGGTGCGGGCCCAGGATGCCAGCGGAAAATGGTACGAGAAAACGGGGGAAGAGATGCTGGCGCGCGCCTTCATGCATGAAACCGATCACCTCGACGGCCGCCTGTACATCCACCACATCAGCGCCCTGAAGCGCGACTTGATGAAACGCAAAATCCGCAAGCTGGTAAAGGCGGGAGAGTGGGGGGATTGAGTAATTGTGTAATTTTGTAATTGGGTAATTGAGTAATTGAAAACCAGCAAGGCCTTCCTTCAATTACACAATTACCCGATTACAAAATTACTCAATGAGACTTGTTTTTTGTGGCACGCCCCGCTTTGCCGTTCCCACGCTGGAAAAGCTGGCGACTGGCGGGTTCGAGGTGCGCCTGGTGGTAACCCAGCCCGACAAGCCGCGCGGACGCGGCCTGGAACTGGCGCCCTCTCCGGTCAAGAGCCGAGCGCTGGAGCTGGGGTTGCCCGTCGTCCAGCCCGACAAGATCAGGAACAATGAGGAGTTTCGCGCCCAGCTTGCCGCCCTTCAACCCCAGGCCATTGTGGTAGTGGGCTACGGGCGCATCATCCCGCAATGGATGATTGACCTGCCGCCGCTGGGCAACATCAACCTGCACGCTTCGCTCCTGCCCAAGTACCGCGGGGCCGCGCCCATTCAGTGGGCCATTGCCATGGGCGAGACGGTCACGGGAGTGACCACCATGCGCATTGACGCCGGCCTGGATACGGGCGCCATCCTGTTGCAGAAGGAAATTCCGATAATCGGAGGGGATACGGCGGAGACCCTGGCGCCACGCCTGGCCGAGATTGGCGCCGATCTCATGGTGGAAACCCTGCGCGGGCTGGAAGCGGGCGCCATCCAGCCGCACCCGCAGGACCATAGACAGGCCACACTGGCTCCGATTCTCAAGCGGGAAGACGGCCAGATTGACTTCCAGCGCACGGCGGCGGAGATCATCAACCGCCTGCGCGGATTTCAGCCCTGGCCGGGAGCGTTCACTACGTTTCGCGGCAGGCAACTGCGGGTGTGGGCAGCGAAGCCGGCCGCGGAGTCGCTGGCGCCCGGCGAACTCAAAGCCGATGGCGATCGCCTGCTGGTGGGCTGCGGCGAAGGCAGCGCGCTGGAGCTTCTGGAAGTACAACCTGAGGGCAAGAAACGCATGGCGGCACGCGACTTCGTGAACGGCTACCGGCCACGCGCGGGAGAACGATTTTTCACCACAAAGGACACGAAGGAAAATCAGAAGGATTGCTAAAAGGCCAGGCTCAACTAGTTCTGTTTGGTTTTCAATTACATACCTGTCCGATTTGACTATTTGAATTTTTCCTTTGTGATCCTTCGTGCCCTTTGTGGTGAAAAGGTTTTCAATTAGACAATTACCCGATTACACAATTACTCAATGATTTCGCCCGCCCGCAGCGCCGCCTACGACATTCTCCT
>JBLMXE010000172.1:0-10802 GCA_050257615.1 Chlamydiota bacterium
ACTCCAAGCCCTATCAGGGCGACCGCAGTGCCTGCCGGCTGGCCACCAAGGCGGAGGTGGCTGCCGCCTTCCACCTGCCGGTGATGAGCATGGAGAACGAAGGCAGCAACTGCATCTATGACTTCGGCGGCTCCCGGCGTGTGGCAGTGGACGTTACCTGGGAGGGCGGCACCATGGCCATGAAGCTCAGCCACGGCGCGCTCAAGAGCATCGCGGGCGGCATGGACACCTTCACGCCCATTGCCGGGGTGGGGGATGAGACCTATGTCGAGCCCATGGGCTCCGGCATAATGATGCGCAAGGGCGACGTCATGGTGAACATTGACTTGCGCATGGCCAACCAGAACGCGGAGGCAGGCAAGAAGATCGCCGCCATAATCGCCGGCCGCCTGTAAGGCTGCAGTTGGCCGCGTTGGCCAACTCAGCGGCGGGAAATCCGTTGCCGGAACCACTCGGCAACTTCGGATTCGCTGATTCCGCCAGCTGCCACTGACTCGATCATCCTGACCGCGTCTGCCGCGTCAAACTGAAGCCGCAATCGGTTGTCAGCCAGGAACACGCGGGCCACCACCCAGCCGGTGCGCTTGTTGCCATCGGTGAAAGGATGATTCCGCACCAAACCACAGGCATAGGCAGCCGCCAGTGCGGCAGCGTCGGGGTTTCCATAAGCGTCTTTATTGCGCGGCCGGGCCAAGGCGGAGTCAAGCGCGCCCTCATCGCGCAGGCCCGGCGCGCCGCCATGCTCGGCGAGCTGAGCATCGTGAATCGCATGCACAACGTCGGCCCGCACCCAGCGCCAGGACTTCACTTGGATAGAGCCCGAAGGATGTCGCGGTCCTCGTGCATGATCTCTTCCGCCAGCTTCATCTGCCGTTCAAATTCCGGGTCATAAGGCGTCAACCGATAGCCGCCGGGCGCCTCGGTCAGGTAGAGGGAGTCACCCTTCTTCACCCGCAGCTTGGCCATTACTTCTTTGTTGAGAATCACCCCAGCCGAGGCGCCCACGGTGGTGATCTTCAGCTTTGGCATTTGACCTCCATCCCCTCTACTATATAATAACTATTATATAGTGACAACTTACTTTGAAAATCAAAGCAATCCACTTTCTGCTCAGCTATTTAGCCACGAAGCCGGCCAGCTCTTCAGTTTCGTTTATCCTTTTCTGTTCGTCTTTTTCTTCTCCATGAGCAAGCCCAAACCACTGTGGACGCCGGAGAACCAGGCGGCTCGCCTGGCCGAACTCACGGCGGGTTCCGGTGAGCCGCAGAAGGATCAGCCCCTGCGCCGCGATGTGCGCTCGCTGGGGGCGTTGCTGGGACAGGTTTTGGTGGAGCAAGCCGGGCAGGAATTGTTCGACACCGTGGAGGAGCTGCGGCGGCTCATGATCGAGCATCGCAAGGGGCTGCGCCAATCCAGCCAGCTCATGGCGAGGGCTCAGAATATGATCGCCAAAATGGACCTGGCCAAGGCCTACCAGGTGACCAAGGCTTTTGCCATCTACTTTGAACTTACGAATCTGGCTGAGACCAACCACCGCAAGCGCCGGCGCCGGGCCGGCCAGGCGCAGCGCGACCATGATCCTCCGGCAGGCTCCTTCCGCGGCACGCTGCTGCGCATGAAGGCGGACGGCGTTTCTGCCGAGAAGGTCCTAGACGCGCTGCGCCAGATTGAGGTAACGCCGGTCTCCACGGCGCACCCCACGGAAGTGGCGCGCGGCACCGTGCTGCTCAAGCGCCGCCGCATCGCCGAGCAACTGGAGCGCCTGGACCGCCTGCCGCTCACTGCAGCGGAAGCGCAAAACTGCGAGAACGCCATCCGCGACGAGATCACCGCCCTGTGGCAGACAGACGAGGTGCGGCAGGCCAAGCCTACCGTCAATGACGAGATTCGCACGGGCCTGCGCTACTTCCCTTTCTCCCTCTTCGCCGCGCTGCCCAAGCTTTATGCCGAAGTCGCGGAATCCCTTTGTTCAGTCTATGGAACTTCGCTGCAGGAAGCGGAGCTCTCGGAACTGATTCGTTTTGGCTCGTGGATCGGCGGCGACCGCGATGGCAACCCGCTGGTGACGGCGCAGTGTACCCAGGATGCGCTGGCGCTGGCCCGGGCAGTGATACTGCGCGAGTACGCCGCCGAGGTGGAGGCCTTGAGCGACCGCCTGAGCCCCTCGTTGCGCCAAGTGGCAGCCTCGCCGGAGATGCTGGCACGCCTGCAGCACTACGAGCGCACGCTGCACGACGTCCACTTCCCCTGGGGACAGCAAAACCTCAATGAGAGCTATCGGCGGTTTCTTTCTTATGGGCTGCACCAGCTGCGCCAGAGCCGAGAGGCCGGAAACGCGGCATACACCAGCGCTGAATTTGAGCGCGACCTGCGGCTGCTGCGCGACAGCTTGTGCGCCAACCGGGGCGAGCGACTGGCACAAGACCACGTTGATCCCCTGCTGCGCAAGCTGCACACTTTTGGCTTCCATCTGCACGCGCTCGATATCCGGCAGCACGCCCGCGTACACGCCCAGGCGCTGACCGAACTGGGACCGCTTCCCTCGGAAGCCAAGGGCACAATTGCTGAACCCACCCGCGAACTGCTGGATACCCTTCGCGCCCTGGCACAGTTGAAACGCGTCTATCCGCCGCGCGCCATCACGCGCTATGTCATCAGCGGCGCTGAAAACGAAGATGACGTTCTGGCCGTCATTCGCCTGGCGCAGGCGTGTGATGTGCAGGTGGCGGGTTCAAAAGAAGACCCCGGGCTGATGCCGGTTCCCTTGTTCGAGTCCATTCACTCCCTGTGCGGGGCGGGCGACACCATGCGCCGCCTGTGGCGCCGGCCAGACTATCAGCCGCTTCTGGATTCCTGGCAACGCTGGCAGGAGGTCATGCTGGGCTACTCCGATTCCAATAAAGATGGAGGCATGTTCACCAGCACCTGGGAGTTATACAAGGCGCACCGCGAGCTGCACGCCGCCGCCCGGGAGTGCAATGTAAAGCTGCGCCTGTTCCACGGCCGCGGAGGCACCGTCGGCCGGGGCGGGGGCCCCACTCATTCCGCCATCCTGGCGCAGCCGCCCGGCTGTTTTTCTGGGCGCATCCGCGTGACCGAGCAGGGAGAGGTTCTGAACTGGAAGTATGCCGACCCGGTGCTGGCGGAATGGAATCTGGAACTCATGATCGCCGCCAGCCTGGAAGCGCTGTTACGCCCCAACCTGCATCAGCCCGGCAGCCAGCCGGCTTGGGAAGAGGCCATGGAAGAAATGGCAGCCGAGGCCTACCGCGTTTACCGCCAAGACATTGCGGAGAATCCCGAGGTGCTGGAATATTTCGAGCAGGCGACGCCGGTGAATGAACTGGACGCGGCCCGCATCGGCTCACGGCCGGCGCGCCGAAGCAGCAGTCGCCGGCTGGAAGAGCTGCGCGCCATCCCCTGGGTTTTCGGCTGGATGCAGAGCCGCCATGCCGTACCCGCCTGGTTTGGCATCGGTCACGCCCTGCAGTGGTTCGCCGGCAAGAGCGCCAGCCGTCTGAGGCTCTTGCGGCAGATGATGCGGGAGTTTCCGCTGTTCTCTGACATGTTGCGCAACGTCGAACTGGGCATGGCCAAGGCCGACCTGGACATTGCCCGGGTTTACTCCGGACTGGTGCGCAATGCGGCTCTGCGGCAGCGGGTGTTCACCAGGTTGGAAAGTGAATTTGTATGCACCCGGCGCATGCTTCTGCGCCTTAGCGGGCAGCGGGAACTGTTGGAAGGTAATCGCGTGCTGGCCCGTTCCATCCGCTTGCGCAATCCCTACGTGGATCCCATGAGCCTGATACAGGTAGAACTACTGCGCCGCAAGCAGCAAGCGGGAAGCGGCGCTGATCTGGAATATGCCTTAGGCGCCACCATCAACGGCATAGCCGCCGGCCTGCACAATACTGGGTAGGCGTTGTCCAGCCTACTTCACGGCGAAGGAAAACACGGAGTCCAGCATCAGCCCCTCGCCCTGGTCGTTGGCGACATCAGTCCCGGCAAACCTCTTGCTCTTGCTGCGCGGCCGCAGCACCACCCCATACTGTCCCGCAGCCAGAGGCGAGGAGGGCGATATCCGCGCGTGTCCGGGGCCTAGTTTGCTGACCTGTGCCGGAACCTTCTCCTCCACATAGGAGGAGTATGCTTCCCAGTTCGCCGACGAATCCTGCATGGTATCCGCTTTGCCCTGCGAGGCTCCCACCAGGCGCCAGTTGTTGGTGGTTGCAGTCAGCTTGACGATGGCCGGCTCGTATTCGTTCTCGTTGACCCCGGCAATCCCGTTGAAGGTGACATCGAAAGTCGGAGTGCTGCCGAGGGTATTGCTGGAAGTGGGCCCGGGCAGCGCCCAGACGTAAGTTACAGTAGGCTTGCGGTGGCCCATGAGGCCTCCCATCACGCTTCCCGCGGCGGAGACACCGGCGTAGCTGCCATAGCCGCCACCGTGCGACCAGGCCTGCCAGGCGGCCACGTTCATGCCCTGCTGGAAACCCTGGTTGACGGCGGAATCGGCAGCCAGCGACCCCAGGGAGTTAGCCTTGGTCTTGGTCTGCGCCAGTTGCGTCTTCTCCCGCGCCAAGTCGCCCTTCCCGCCTTGAGTCACGCTTACCGAGAAATGTCCGCCACCGGGCAAGACCGAACTGGTGGCTGGCGCCGCCGTAGTTTCGCTGCTACTGGCGGCGCTGCGATTCTTGGAGGAGGCGGAGATCATCGCGTCCATCACGTTCTGCGGCACGCCTGCTTTCTGCAGGGCGATCAGGCCATTGGCGGAGACGTCAAAATTGGTCGGGTTGGCCTGGATGGCGTTGGCGATGACCGAAGCGGGCAGACCGCTTTTCACCATTTTGACCACGTCGCCGTTGGTGAGTGGATGCTGGTCCTGCTGAGCGACAACCCATGACGCCGCACACCCCAGAAATACAACGAGAAGTAGCGCACAAACTTTTTTACTAAACACTGGCAATCTCCTGGCAGAGACTCTTGCGACAAGGCCCCCGACCCCACTGCAATGGGCTACCACGATACCCTTGTCCCAAAATTTGTCAATTGCTAAGCCCACAGCCTGGAAATGAATCTCTTGTAATAAAATTCCAGCCAGCGCATTTATCCCATATGCCTTTATACGAATATCAATGCCGCAAGTGCGGCCAGACCTTTGAACTGCTGCGGCGCATGCAGGACGCCGACGACCACCTCAAATGCCCCCATTGCCGGTCCACCAAGGTGGAGCGGCAATTCTCCAGCTTCGCCGCGGGCGGCTGCGGCAGCGGCGGTTCGGGCAAGTTCACCTGAGGGCGCTGACCGCGGCCGGTCGGCCGCGTGACCGCCTTTGTTATGCTATTGCCCATGGCGGAAACCTTTCGCGTGGGGCTGGTGCAGATGTCGTGCACGCCTGACCCTGACGAAAACCTGGAACGCGCTATCGAGCGGGTTCGCGCAGCGGCGGGGCGAGGCGCACAAGTCGTCTGCCTGCCGGAGCTGTTCCGTACTCAGTATTTCTGCCAGCGTGAGGACGTGAGCCTCTTCGACCTGGCCGAACCCATTCCCGGCCCCAGCAGCACCCGCTTGTCGCAGGAGGCGCGCCAGCAGGGCGTGGTGCTTATCGCTTCCCTGTTTGAAAAGCGCGCGCCCGGCATTTACCACAACACCGCCGTGGTGTTCGACGCCGATGGCGCCTTGCGGGGCATCTACCGCAAAATGCACATCCCCGACGACCCGCTGTATTACGAGAAGTATTACTTCACCCCCGGTGACCTGGGCTATCGCGCCTTCGACACGCAGGCCGGCCGCCTGGGGACGCTGATCTGCTGGGACCAGTGGTATCCCGAGGGCGCGCGGCTGACGGCCTTGCAGGGTGCCGAAGTGCTCTTTTATCCCACGGCCATCGGCTGGCACCCGGCGGAAAAGGAAGAGTACGGCGCTGCGCAGCACGATGCCTGGCGCACCATCCAGCGGGCACATGCCATCTCTAACGGCGTGTATGTGGCGGCGGTGAACCGGGTCGGCTTCGAAACCGGCAACGTTCGCGGCAAGGAATCGCCCGGGCAGGGACTGGAATTCTGGGGCGGCTCGTTCCTCTGCGATCCCTTCGGGACGGTAGTGGCCGAGGCGGGCAGCGCCACGGAGGAAATTGTGGTCGCCGAAGTGGACCTGCGCAAACTGGAGGAGGTCCGCCGCAACTGGCCATTCCTGCGCGATCGCCGCATTGACAGCTACGCCCCCATCACTCACCGCTTTCTGGACACACCGCAATCGTGACCGCCCGCCCGCCCAGCCTGCCTTCCGGCGCCACCCCGGCAGAACTCGGCTATCGCATGCCGGCGGAGTGGGAGCCGCACGCCGCTACCTGGATCGCCTGGCCGCACAATCGCGAAGACTGGCCGGGCAAGTTTCAGCCCATCCCGTGGGTGTACGCCGACATCGTGCGCCACCTGGCGCGGCATGAAGTTGTCGAAATTATCGTCAACAATGAGGAAAGCGAACGCAGCGCCCGCAAGGTGCTGAAGTCGGCGGGTGTGGAGTTAGGAACTGCGGTGCGCTTTCACCACTGGACTACCGACCGCGTCTGGACTCGAGACTACGGCCCTATTTTCCTGCGCAAGGACTCCTCGCCCCGGACCTGGATGCCGCAGAACCCGCCGGAAGAGCGTCCTCTGATGGCCACGGCCTGGCGCTTTAACGCCTGGGCGAAATATCCCAACTGGAAAAATGACGCGACCATTGCGCCCAAGATAGCTCTGGAGCAACGCATCCCCGCAGTGAAGCCGATGGTTGAACAGGGCGGCCGTAAGCACCACCTGGTGCTGGAGGGCGGCAGCATTGACGTCAACGGCTGGGGGACGCTGCTGACCACCGAGGAATGCCTGCTCAGCCCGGTGCAGGCGCGCAACCCGAGGGTCAGCCGCGAGCAACTGGAAAAGGTGTTTGCCGACTACCTGGGCATCAGCAAGGTGCTGTGGCTGGGCAGCGGCATCGTGGGCGACGATACGCATGGCCACGTAGACGACCTGGCGCGCTTTGTGGGTCCCGATACGGTGGTGGCGGTGGTGGAGCGCGATCCCACTGACCCCAACTTCGCGCCCCTGCAGGAGAATCTTCGCCGCCTGCGCTCCATGACTGACCAGGATGGCAAGCCGCTGCGGGTGATTGAACTCCCTATGCCGGGGCCGGTCAGCTTTCAGGGACGGCGGCTGCCCGCCAGCTACGCCAATTTCTACATCGCCAATGGGATAGTGCTGGCGCCGGTGTTCAATGACAAGAACGATCGGCTGGCGCTGAACATCCTGGCCGAAGTTTTTTCCGACCGCGAAGTGGTGGGCATCTACTGCGGCGACTTCATCTGGGGATTTGGAGCCATTCACTGCATAACCCAGCAGCAGCCCGCGGCGTAACTTCCTGGCCACGGATTGACACGGATCAAAGTAAATTCATTTCCATTCCGTCCCGCGAGCGAGATTCGAGCTGAAATAAACGCAAGGTCCCTCGACTCGCGCTTGTCTCGCAAGCTCGACTCGCGCTCGCTCGGGATGACATTCCAAGAGGCATTTTTCCGTAAAGGAACAGAATTTAATCCGTGTTGATCCGTGGCGAAGAATCTACGCGGCCACGCGGCTGGCGATCCAGTCGCCCACTTCGCGTGTGCCCAGCGCACCGCCAATGTCCTGCGTGGTCTTCTTCTGGCGCACGGCTTCCAGCACGGCGGCATCAATTCTTTCAGCAGCGCTGGCCAGCCCCAGGTGTGCCAGCATCATGGAGGCGGTCAGAATCGCGCCCATGGGATTGGCGATGTTTTTGCCCGCAATGGGCGGGGCCGAGCCGTGCACCGGTTCGAACATGGAAGTGCGCCCGGGGTGGATGTTGCCGCTGGCCGCCATGCCCAGCCCACCCTGCAGACCGGCGCCGAGGTCGGTGATGATGTCGCCGAACATGTTGTTGGTCACGATCACGTCGAACTGACGCGGATCGCGCACCATCTGCATACACAGCGCGTCCACGTACATGTGTTCCGCTTTGACATCGCTGTAACCCCGCGACACTTCCTTGAACACGCGCTGCCACAGACCGTGGGCATAGGTCATGACGTTGGCCTTGTCGGTCATCAGCAGCTTGGGCTGGTGGCCTGGCTGGGCGTGGCTGCGAGCGTACTCGAACGCGTAACGGATAATCCGCTCCACCCCTTTACGCGTGTTCACATCCTCCTGCACTGCGATTTCTTCCGGCGTCCCCTGTTTGAACACTCCGCCCACATCCACATAAAGACCCTCGGTGTTCTCGCGAATGATGGTGAAGTCAACGTCCTTCGGTTCCACGCCCTTGAGCGGGCACAGCGAGGCGTCCAGCAATTTCACCGGGCGCACGTTGGCGTACAGGTCCATCTTGAAGCGCATGCCCAGCAGGATTTCCTTGGCATGAATGTTGCTGGGCACGCGGGGATCGCCGAATGCGCCCACCAGGATGGCGTCGAAGTCGCGCCCCAGCATGGCGAAGCCGTCGGGCGGGACGGTGGCGCCGTCTTGCAGGAAGCGATCGGCGCTCCAGTCAAAATGCTGCATTTCTACCGGCGCGCCGCAAGCATCCAGCACCTTTACCGCCTCGGCCAGCACTTCCCTGCCAATGCCATCGCCGGGGATGACTGCAATCCGTTTTGCTTTAGCGTTCACGGCGAAAAGTGTACATGAGCGGGTTGGATTTCCGCTCCGGGACGAACGCGAACTGCCCTTCCCAGTTGACTTTTCCTTGCTCTGCCGTTTACCTTCCGCTTTCGCTGCAAACAGGAGAACCCATGCTTCGCCGGTCCGGATTGGTGTCGCTAACGCTCATGTTCGCCGTTTCCCTGCTCGCTGCCCAGGACAAGCCGGAAGCGCCTCCCAAGTTCGATGTGCGTGCCCACTACACCAAGTACGAGTACCGCATTCCCATGCGCGACGGCGTGCGCCTGTTCACCGCGGTGTACGTGCCTAAGGACGCTTCTCCCACGCGTCCATATCCTTTCCTCATGGAGCGTACGCCTTACAGCATCGCGCCCTACGGCGAGGATCGTTATCCCAAGCAGCTGGGTCCTTCTGAGGAGTACGAAAAAGCGGGCTACATCTTTGTTCTGCAGGATGTTCGCGGGCGTTACATGTCGGAGGGGACGTGGCGGGAGATGACGCCCCACATTGACCATCCCCAAAGCAAGAACGATGTGGACGAAAGTACCGACGCTCACGACACCATAGATTGGTTGCTCAAACACGTGCCCTACAACAACGGGCGCGTCGGCATATGGGGCATCTCCTACCTGGGCTTCTATACGGCGGCCAGCATCATTGACTCGCATGCCGCGATCAAAGCCGCTTCGCCGCAAGCCCCGGTCACCGACCTCTACATGAACGACGACGCCTACCACAACGGCGCCTTCATGCTGGCCGCCAACTTCGATTTTTACGCGTTTTTCAAGCCGCAGCCAAAGCCGGCACCCCCGCCACGCTATCCCAGCCCGGTTGATTTCGGCACTGAAGATGGCTATCAGTTCTTCCTCGACATGGGTCCGCTGGCCAACGCCGACCGCCTCTATTTCAAGGGTAGTAACCCCCTGTGGAATGACCAGGTTTACCACACCAACTACGACGATTACTGGAAGGAGCGCAGCATTCCTTCGCACCTGCACAACATTCATTGCGCCGTACTGACAGTAGGAGGCTGGTTCGACGCAGAGGACCTGCAGGGACCATTCAATGTATTTCGCGCCATCAGCCAGAACAATCCCGGGGTGTATGACGGCATCGCGATGGGGCCCTGGGTGCATGGCGGCTGGTATGCCTTCCAGGGCCGCAAGCTGGGACGGGTGAATTTCGACTCCGACACCGCCGCCTACTTCCACTCCAACATCGAGTTTCCCTTCTTCGAGAAATACTTGAAGGACGAAGGCCAACAAATTCTCCCTAAAGCCTATATGTTCGAGACTGGAACCAATGTGTGGCGCCAGTACAGCGCCTGGCCGCCGCCGCTGGCCCAGAAGCGCACGCTCTACTTCCGCGCCAATGGCAAGCTTTCCTTTGACCCTCCCAAGGCAGAGGGGGAGGCCTTTGATGAGTACGTCAGCGATCCCAATCGTCCCGTGCCTTTCATTGATTACACCGCGTTGGACGTGCCCCAGGAGTACATGGTTTCCGACCAGCGCTTTGCGGCACGCCGCCCTGACGTGCTGGTGTACGAAACGGAGCCGCTGGAAGAGGATGTCACGCTGGCAGGGCCGGTCTCGCCCAAGCTGCATGTTTCCACTTCCGGCACCGATTCCGATTGGGTGGTCAAGCTGATTGACGTGTATCCGGCGGACTATGACCAGACGGAGCCAGAAAGAAAGCGGCCTGCCGACGTGCCCCCGCCTGCGGACTCCATGAGCGGGTACCAGCAGCTGGTGCGGGGCGAGCCCATGCGGGGCAAATTCCGCCATGGCTTCGAAAAACCCGTGCCCTTTACCCCAGGCAAGGTTGAGGAAGTGGATTTCACCATGCCCGATGTGAACCACACCTTCCGCCGCGGTCACCGCATCATGATCCAGGTGCAAAGTTCCTGGTTCCCGCTGGTGGACCGCAATCCGCAGAAGTTCGTGGATATCCCCAACGCCAAACCCGGCGACTTCCAGAAGGCCACGGAGCGCGTATATCGCTCAGCGGGTGAGCCCTCGGGGGTGGGGGTGGAGGTATTGCCGGCGAAGTAGGGTGGAATACAGGCCGGACAGCCGGGGGCGGCTGTCCCTGCATACTCATGGAACCAAATCTCTACTCAGCACGTATTGAGTGTTGTGTGCTAACGGA
>JBLMXE010000173.1:0-18641 GCA_050257615.1 Chlamydiota bacterium
ACGAACTCGCCGGGCGCGGTGAGGTCGGACTCGGTGGTTCCCTGGGTGACGGTAGCGGAAAGGCCGAGGGCTGCGGTCTGGCTGCGCGCCCCGGCCGTGAATTTCGCCAAACCAAAATCGAGAATCTTGAGCTGGCCGTTCTCAGTTACGAACAAATTAGCGGGCTTGATATCGCGATGTATGACGCCCTGCGAATGGGCGTATTCCAGACCCTGCGCGGCCTGGATGCCCCAGTCCAGGACCTCATCCGTGGTCAGCGGCCTGGTCTGCAGCCGATGTTTGAGCGTCTGCCCCTCGAGCAACTCCATGACGATAAAGGGCCGCTCCTCGTATTCGCCGACATCGTGGACGATGCAGATGTTGGGGTGGTTTAAACAGGAGGCGGCGCGCGCCTCTTGCAGAAAGCGGTCCAGGGCGCTGTGAGCGCTGGACTGACCTTCGAGCAGGAACTTGAGGGCGACTCCGCGGCCAAGCCGCACATCTTCCCCGGCGTAAACCACGCCCATGCCCCCGCCCCCTAGCTTGCGCACCACGCGATAGTGAGAGATAGCCCGGCCTAGCATGGGATCGCTGGGCTGGCGCCCACCAGGTTCGGGAACGGCGGGCTCAGGTCTTTCCAAAGGCATATCAGACATGGCTGGTCGCATCCGCCCCACGCGGTTCGCAGTATTATGGCGCACTTAGGCGCAATTGACTACCGGAGTTCCGCCGACTTGGGCAGAAGGGCAGGGCCAGGGCGACTGTGTTCCATGTGCCAGTGGCCGTACAGAATCAGAATAGAAGGACGAGCGCTACGGGAAACGCCGCTTAAAAGCAGGTCCATTCGCCGCGCTCCCGCGCTTCGCTTGGTCGCGCGGCTCAGGATGACAAACGAGGCACAACAGCGGGATCAGTTTCGGTCTGCGTTGTGAGCGTCACGCTGCGGGATCTGTCCCCGCAATTCGCCACTGGGCTGGGCCACAGTGTGCACAAGAATGTAGGCCGCGCCCGCGTCCATGGCACGTACAAGGCCATCAAAATCACCAGGCGAAATGCCCTGGGTTCCATTCGGAGGCGGCGGAAATTGGTTACCAAATGGCAGGTAAACCACGTTTTCGGCCCGTATCGTTCCCGTAACCGTCCCCTCGCGGGTGCCGGAGCAGAGCGGAGCAGGAGGCGCAGAGGGCGGAGTGTTCCCTGCGTTGGTGCACAAAAACACGATTATGCCGCCATTGCTTCCCGGGCGGCTGAAATGGATATGTGACTGGATGATGTCGCCTTCCAGATTGCTGTAGTGGAGTTCGTATTCGATGGTCTTGTTGATGCGGTCCACTTTCGCCCGGAAGGTGGCCTTACCGTTGGTGGACTGGGACGACACCACCTGGTAGCCATCGCATTGCGCATGGACCTCCTGCCCAGCAGTTGCAACAGGCAAAGCAGCAACTGCGGCGATCGCTGTGGCCGCCAGCAACTTAACCGTAACGTTCATGTTCTTCCTCCAGCTTCCAGGAATGAGGGAAATGCGTGCCTGGGAACTCTCAGCGCGCGGACCAAGGCGCGGGAGAGAACCGTCAGTCAAGGATGCCCGCTGTCTTAGAGGAAAGAGCGCTGCAGAGGTTACAGCAAATCCGCAGGCAGGGCTACCGCAAGGATTTCCGACAACGGCTTTGCGGCCAATTCAAACTCAGTACCTGCCGGAATCACGCAGCTCTCGTTCTCACGCAGCTCATGAGAGCCCAGCTCATCACCACGCATAGCAAGCGTGCCACGCAGGACGAACAGGAACAGAAATTCGCCATTGTGGCGGATAGGAGAGGAATGCCCGCCTGAACTTCGGATCACGCGTACGCCCGCAAGTCCGTTCGTGGCTGCCGAGATGCCGGTGTCGCGGGCCTCGAAACAGGGGGCTCTCCAAGGCGACCATCTGGCGTCTTTGGCGACATGATGCAGGAAGCGCTGCCCCCTGAATATCCGGTTGGGATCGAACTTGTCGTTCGGCAGCGGCAGATCGTGGTCCGCAAAGGTCTCGTGAACCGCGGGGCAGCCGATCTCAATCACCTCCAGTTCCGGCGAGGATTCAAGAACCTGGTGACGGATCTCGGGTGGCTGCAGGACGCAATCGCCCGCATGCATCACAAACGGCGGACCTTGGTCTTCGTAAACCACCTTTACCCAGCCCATCTTGCAGAAGATCATCTGGAAGCGAACTCGGTGATAGTGGACATAATCCGGCACCGGGCCACCCACAGGGATACGGATGTGTGAGGCAACAAACCGCCCGCCCAAACGGCTGGGGATGAGATCACGATACTGCATAGTGGCTCGGCCAGTACCCCAAAGGTCGGCTCCGCCAAGCCGGCTAATGACGAACTCCTGCCTGCCCTGGGGAACCGCGAGGGAAGGGTTGGCGTCGAAAAGTCGAATCTCCATGCCGTTTGGCGCTTTGAGCTCACGCGCTGTACCGGCGGGCAGGGCTGAGCGTTCCACCAGCAGGACCAGTGTCGGAACAGGGGCATGGTCACGCGCGAGTTCTAGGCGCAGAGTCACGCCATGACCGGAGATCACAGCAGTCGAGGGTGCGTCAGCGGGATAGATTACGTCTACGCGAAACCCCAGCCGCTCCACGAAGAAGTCCATCGTCGCCTGTAGAGGGGAACAGGGAACGATGACCTGGGCCGAGCGAATGGCGGAGGCGAGCAATTCCATGCCAGGACTGCGGTTGGAGTCGGACTGCATCGAACTTGGCGATTGTAATCCAACCGAGAAATTCTCGCCTCTAGTCGGCCGTGCTATTTAACAACGATCTTACCCACCATCGTGGGGTGAACGCTGCAGTAGTACGGGTAGGTGCCGGCTTTGGTGAAGGTATAAGAGAATTTCTGATCGGTATCCAAAGCTCTCGATTTGAACAGCCCATCATTGCTCGCAATGACGTGCGGGATGTCATCCCTGTTTATCCAAGTCACCGAGCTGTTTAGCGGCACAGTAAGCGTGTTGGGGCTGAAGGTAAAATTGTCCACTTTGACCTCCGTCGCTTGAGCTTTGTTTTCCCCAGCCTTCGCCCCGGCAGGAGGGAAGATGACCAACCAGGCGGTAAACAGTGAAAGTACGGCGATCGAACCGAAAAGTATTTTTTTTTGCATATCCTTGAGTTCTCCTTTGCATCAGTGAATGGAATGTAGACAGAACTGGTCTTTCATGCGAGGGACGAGTCCACAACCGCCAGTGCGTGCCGTCCCTGCAGGTAGTTGACATGGGTAATGCCAAGTAAGCTGTGCAACTGCTCTGCCGGGACCTTCATCGGCCCGGGACCCTCAGCTTTCCCCGGCGCAGGTTGGGGGAAAGCTGTCGAAAAGGCGGTATGGAAGGTCACGTTGCCCTCCACTTTTTGCATGGTTTGGTGAATGTGACCGTTGAGCACGGTAACCGAGCCAAATCTCTTCAGATAAGAAAGCGCCTGCGCACTGTCGTCCGTGCCCCATCCCCATTGCGGATAAATCGTCCAGAGTGGAATATGGGCAAAGACCACGATGGGAGTACTGGAGTTCAAGTGCTTGAGGTCGGCTCGGAACCATTCGAGCTGCTCGTTTCCCAGCGTGCCGAGACCGCCGGCCTTGAGGTTCATAACATTGACTAAGCCAATGAAATGAACTCCGTGCTTGTCGAAGCTGTACCAGCCCGAGCCTTGCGCGTGCTTCGCATAGCGCTCGCGAAACATTTTTCCGTCGTCGTTCAGAACGTCGTGCTCTCCCGGTACGAAGA
Source organism: Chlamydiota bacterium (assembly GCA_050257615.1). GTDB lineage: Bacteria > Acidobacteriota > Terriglobia > Terriglobales > Acidobacteriaceae > JAICWP01. The sequence goes on from JBLMXE010000173.1 coordinate 3,742, forward strand.
AGACCTTTTTGCCGGTGGCCTTCAGAATCTGGTCCACGGTATCGAATTCCTCAGGATTGGAAAGATGGCTGATGTCGCCGGTGTGCAAGATGAACTCGGGGGAGTGGGGCAGGGCATTGATCTTGTCTACAGCGGCTTTGAGCGTCCCGATCACGTCAGGATTGGCGGGCTTGTTGAATCCCATGTGGCTGTCGCTGATCTGAACAAACCCCCATCCGCCTGTTTTGTGGGACGCCATCCCAGAACCCGTCTGAGATCCCAGGGCGAAGGACCGCAGCACTCCGCCCTGCATGAGACAAAGCGCCCCAGTACCCGCCCAGGCCATGCACTTCAGAAATCCACGGCGGTTGATTCCGTCGTGATTGTGGTCATGTTCGATGTCGCCTCCAGAAGCTCTATGGAACAGGTTTACTTTTGACATTGTGGCCTTCTCCGATTGTGGGTGGTAGCGCTCCTCATTATCAGAACTCAGGCGGAGGGGGCGTAGCTCCCTGGGGATTGGCCGCTCGCCCGCGCTGCTGTGAGGACGTGCTACATCTGCATAGACCGCAGGCGCACCTGATTTATTCCCCGACCGGCGATTTTTGTATCCGCGGGAATAAAATGCAGCTCTTAACGGTTGTAGGAAGAGGACGCAGACTTGCTACCGCCTGAGGAAACCCGGTTTGAGCAGCTGGTGTGGCCGCATCTGGACAGCGCCGTTAATCTGGCTCGCTGGCTGTTGCGCAACCCAGCCGACGCCGAGGATGTAGTGCAGGAGGCGATGCTGCGTGCTTACCGCTCCTTTGACCGGTTTCGCGGAGGCGAAGCGCGGGCCTGGCTGCTGCAGATTGTTCGTAACAGCTGCTACAGCTGGCTGGAGAAGAATCGCCTTTCGGAGCTGATGACGGAATTCGATGAAGAACTGCATCACCGATCCTCCCCAACTCCGGAGACTCTCGCGGCGCAGGCTGACGAACGGCATCGGTTGCTGGAGGCGCTCGAATCGCTGTCCCCGCGCTTCCGCGAGGTGATTGTGCTGAGAGAGCTGGAAGATTGTTCTTATAAAGAGATTGCGGAGATCGCCGGAATCCCAATCGGCACGGTCATGTCTACCTTGTCCCGAGCTCGCGAGCGACTGCACCGAATCCTGGCCAGTTCCGCCGCAAAGGAGGCTTCGTGAGTTGCGAGTTAGCGCACAGTGTGGTTCACGGTTACTTCGACGGTGAACTAGATGCCGTGCGGGCGGCAGAATTCGAGCACCATCTCGAGACCTGTGCGGAGTGCCAGGCGTCCCTGGAGCGCATCGAGTCCTTGCGTGCACAAGTCCAACAGGGGGATTTGTACGAGCGGGCCTCACTGCCTTTTCGTGAGCAAATTCGCCAGCAACTCGAACGGGTTGCGCCAGTGGAGCAGGGCCCAGTAATCTCCCGGCTGCGATTGTTTTTGATGCCGGCCTTTGCCGCTCTGGCGCTAGCGGCAGGAATCATCCTTGCCTGGTCACTAATGCCGTCACGCGCGGCAAATACGCGAATCACCGCCGAACTGATTGACGCCCATGTGCGCTCGTTGCAGCCAGGGCATTTGACCGATGTGCAATCCACCGACCAGCACACGGTAAAGCCCTGGTTCGACGGCAAACTCGATTTCATCCCGCCTGTTTCTGATTATTCGCAGCAGGGGTTTTCTTTACTCGGCGGGCGCCTGGACATCATTGATGGACACACTGCTGCAGCTCTGATCTATGCTCGCCGCAAACATATTATTAACTTGTTCGTCTGGCCTGACCGGGGGACACAACCGCTTGCCGGTGGTTCGGGGTCGCATCAGGGCTATAACTGGAGTACGTGGGTATCGCACGATATGCAATTTTGCCTCGTGTCCGACGTTTCAGCAGCTGATCTTGACGAACTCAAAGAGTTGATCCGGCGGAAATCACCCTGAATGCTAACGGCCGCGCAGGGAACCGTTCCCTGGTACCAGCTCCGCTTCCTCTTCGGCTCCAAGTTCGGCGTCAATCTGCTGCTGGAGCTTCCACACTTGCTGCAGGCAAGTAGCTTTGGCCACCCGGATCTGATCCGGCAGCAGGCTGGCTTCCAATCGTTTCCGCTGGCTGCGGCTGTAGCGGCTGATCTGGCGGCAGGTTTCCTCGGCAATTAGAAACCAGGCGCAGGCGGAAACCGGATCTTCCGCGACCCCCACGCCGTCCCGGTACATTCTGGCCAATAGATGCTGAGCCAGCGCGAAACCCTGTTCCGCCAGGCGGAGGATCTTCTCCGGACCCGCGCCATTGAGGCCGGCCAGCAATTCCTCGGCGACCTGGTTGTGGGCCTGCTGCGTGTAGGTACAGGCATAAAAAATGACCTCGGCACGGGTGGAGACTCCGAGCTTGTGATAAACGCGAGCTAGGTAATTCTTCACGGTATGCTCGCTGAGTTTAAGCCGGTCGCCAATTTCACGATTGGAGAGACCGGCGGCAATGCATTCGACGATCTCCTGTTCGCGGGCCAGCAGGGGCTGACCGCTGCTATCAATTACGCGCAGCGGCGCTGTATCGCGCAGCACCTGGAGAACAAACTCCATCTCCCGGTTGCTGGCCCAGATCTCGCCCGCATAGATCCGATAAATACACTTGCGCAAGGCCCGAAAGGGGTCCACCCGGCAGAAGATTCCCTTGGCGCCGGCGCGGAAGGCCTCCACTACCAGATCGCGCTGGGGCGAGTCCAGGAGGATAATGGTTCGCAAATCGGGGTGGTCCGTCCGCAGGCGGCGCAGGAGAGCAAATCCCTTTTCCGGGAGGTTATCCAGTTCGGCGCTGACGATGAGCACAGAGGTGGAATTACCGTTTAGCCGGTCGGACATTTCCTGGCTGGTAAAAGCTGTGGAGATATGGAAGTGACGGTCGCGGCGCAATGAATCCGCCAACAATGACGTGCCCATGGGCGTCTTATCCGCAACCAGAACAGGAATTATTAAACCCTGAGAATCTGTTTCGCCCCCCATACTCTCGAATGCCCTCCGCCGCACGGCCCATGCCCTTGTCTAATTGACGCAGGCCAAAATTCTTCCTCGGGTTAGGAGCAAGTCTTTCTGGCTGGGGGAGAACGCCGCTTCGATTACATCGTGTAGCTACCAAGAACCGAGACTACCGGCCTCGGTCGGCGGCCGGGTTAATTGTTATGAAGTGCTCTACCGCCGCCTGTCACCAAACTGGCACACCGTTTATCTGTCCGTCAAGGACATGCCAACCATAATTTTGCGCAGCTAATCCATTTTAGGAGTCAAGTTGGATTAGAGCCTTTCTTCTCACAAGCGTGCCGGCCTGGCGCTTCTTGGCATCAGCACACACTATCCTTTGGAATTGCGTCCTTGTGGACGAGCGGCCAACAGTAATTTCCAGCGGTTGATGGCCCTCCCTTGGACCATCTGTGGAAGCGGGGATGTTCCGCGCTGGAGGGTGACTTTCTGTCTCTTTTCCCGGAATTGCGTCGCGGTCTAATGTGGGAATGTTTAACCGCGAGCAGGAAGGCCGTGGAACAGAGAGAGCGTACACGATATAAGCTGCGGCTGCCGATCACCTATCGGTGGACAGATGAGCAAGGCGTACAGCAACAAGCCGGGGGATTTACACGCAATATCAGCACGCAAGGGCTTTTTGTGGCTGCGCTGCAGTTGCCGCCGAATGGCGCCGAACTGTCCTTCCAGGCGGTGCTGCCGCCCCTGGAAGAAGCGGCGGAGGTGATTCCCTTGCGCGCGGCGGGACGGGTTCTGCGGGTGGAAGGCCGAGGATTTGCTCTTTCCAGTGATTTTGGTTTGTGGCGGGAGAGCGAATCCGAGTGCCTGGTTGAGACACAGGAATGTAAGTAAGTGGCGTGTTGTCAGAGAAATAGAAGCATGAGACCGGAAAAGAGATGGGGCGGAGCTGCATCTGCCATAGAGCCAGATGCGACCCTTGCAGGAATTGAGATAGCCGCGGTTGACCCTCCCCCACCCCACTGGTACGCGGCCTACACCTGCGTCAATCGGGAGAGGCGGGTGGCCGAAATGCTGCAAGCGAGGGCCGTCACCTGCTTCCTGCCGCTCTATGAAGAAGTCCATCAGTGGAAGACCGGACCAGCGCGTTTGCAAGTCCCCCTTTTCCCCGGGTACGTGTTCGTGCGGGTGTTTCTGGAGGAGCGGATGCGGGTGCTCACGGTTCCGGGAGTGGTCCGGCTCGTGGGCACAAACGGGCGGGCGGAGGCGTTGCCCGATCCGGAGATTGAAGGAATTCGAGCCGCCCTGATGGGCCCAGTTCGCGTCCACCCCTACCCGTACCTGACGGTCGGGCAGCAAGTGACCGTGGTGAACGGCCCGCTGCGGGGGCTCACCGGTTTTCTGCTTCGGAAACGGAACAGCTGCCGGGTAGTGATTTCCCTGGATCTGATTATGCGCTCCATGATCGTGGAAGTTGATGCGGCCGACTGCGTTCCGGTCCGGGCTCCAGCGCTCAGTGCCGTTCGCCGGCGAAACACGAGCCTGGCCGCCTGACTGCCAGCCTCGCCATAGATCTCCCCTTACCGCTTCCATTCCCCACTTTAGCCGGCATCCCTCGGCTCACCCAATTGCGAACGGAAGAGAGGTCAGCATGAGTCGAAATTTCGAGCTGCTGCAGAAGCTGGATGCAGAACACCTGGCCAGGCCTGCATCCGGAACCAGGTCGCTGGCCGGCGAGGAGATTCGGCTGGCTGTGGCCCCGTTGACGCGGCACACTCCGGATAGCGAAGCTGAGGCCGGCCGAGCGGATTGGCTGCGCGGCTGGGTGGCGTTGCGAAAGAACTGGCGGCAATCGCTCATCTTTGCCGGTTCGGTCATGGCGGCAGTGGTGCTTCTGACCATCCTGACCAAGCCCGTGTACACACCGGTGGCACGCGTGGAAATTGATCCGCCCGGAGCGGAATTATTCAGCCTGGAAGGACGCGGGGGGCCGGAGAGCGCTCCCGATTACCTGGAGACGCAGGCACGCAACATGAGCAGCGATGAGCTGCTGATTTCTGTGATGCGGCAGCTGCAATTGCAGCAACTGCCGGAGTTTCGCAACAAGGGTCTGGTGTCGCGTTCCTTGGGGGCAGTGTTATCGGCAGTCGAAGGAATACCGACGCTGCTATGGGGAGACAAAGGAGCGGGCAAAGCCGCGCCTCCAGGGAAGGACTTGCCCATCCTCAGCGCGGAAGAGGCATCCACGTTACGAGCCATGAAGAAACAGCTCGCGGTGGAACGCGACACGGCCAGCCGGCTGGTGAACGTCAGCTTCACCAGTCATGATCCCGTGCTGTCGGCCAGTATCACCAACACCCTGGTGCGTTCGTTCATTGAACGCACCTATCAAACACGGCATGCGGCCATCATGGAATCCACGGAGTGGCTCTCGCGGCAATTGGACGACATTCGGGCCAAGATGGGGCAAGCCAACCGCGAACTGGCGGACTTTCAGCTCAACAGCGGCATTGCCGACATTGACGAAAACAGAAGCACGGTTTCCGAGCAGATGGGCGAATTGAGCCGGCAAAAAACACAAGCCCAGGCGGAGCGCATTCAACTGGAGTCGTATCTGAACAAAGTTCGCCGCGGCCAGGTTAACACCCTCCCCCAGGTGCAGAGCAACCAGATGGTGCAGGTGCTGTCGCAGCGCTTAGCCGAGACCCGCGCCGAGCTTTCGCAAACCATGGCCATCTACGGCAAAAAGCATCCCTACGTGACCCGTCTGGAGAACCAGGCCCAGGAACTAGAGTTGCAAATCGGGTTGCAGCAAAAAGCAATTCTCGGGCAAATGGAAACCAGCTATGCAGCCGCCATTTCGCGAGAGCACATGATTGACAGCCAGCTCCGGGGCACGGCCAAAGAACTGGGTCAGATGGCGCGTTACTCGGCCTTGAAGAAAGAAGCGCAGGCCAACTCCGACCTGTACAACGCGCTGTATGCGCGGGTGAAGGAAGCGGGCATTGCCGCGGCTTCCAAATCCATCAACATTCGCATCATTGATCAGGCGCGAGTGCTGAATAGCCCAACCAGCCCGCGGCCTCTAGTCAACCTGGGCATCGGGTTATGTATCGCCCTGATTGGGGGAGTGCTGGTGGCCTTCGTGCGCGAAGCTGTGGACACCAAGGTCCGTACCCTGGAAGATGTGCGCCAGTCAATCGGTATCTCTTCGGTGTCCACGGTGCCCATTGCGGAAGGGAATGGCACTCGCCTGCTGGGTTCGTTCCCCTCAGCGTTGAGCCGAGGGTCGAAATTGCTGGAACGGCCGGCTTTATTTCTCCTGGACCAGCCGGGTTCGCGACAGTCAGAAGCCTTTTGGGGACTGCACGCCTCGGTCATGCTTTCCCAGCCGAACAATCCCCCGCGGGTTTTGCTGGTCGCCTCTTCGCTCCCGGGGGAAGGCAAAACCACGGTGGCCATCAACCTTGCCATCATGTTGTCGCGGCAGGGCAAGACCTGCATAGTGGATGCCGACTTGCGAAGGCCGAGCATCGGACCGACCTTCCACCTGGGCAAGACGGCGGGACTTGGCGATTACCTGCTGCATTCGCTGCCGGCGGAGGCAATAATGTCGCCCTTGCCGAATATGCCGGACCTCAGCGTGGTAACTGCGGGCGAGCAGATCGCCGATCCGGGCAAGCTCTTCAATCCCGGCGCGATACGACTTCTGGTAGAGAGCCTGCGCACGCTTTGCGACTTCGTGGTGATTGACTCTCCCCCCATTCTGACCTATGCGGATGGCCGCACGCTGGCAGCCTTCGTGGACGGAGTGGTATTTGTGAGCCGCGCCGGGATGGTGACGCGGGAAGCGATGTCGCGGTCGCTGGAACTGCTGGAGCAGGTACACTCGGCGCCCATCCTGGAAGTTGTGCTCAACGGAGCGGCGACAGACTCGCCAGCCTACGGCTACCGTTACCGCTACGGGCAGCAAACCTCGTAAGCCTTTGCCGATCCTCAGCTCTTATCCCTCCCCCACAAGAAGGAGCAATCCGTGAACAAAACCACTGCAAGTACGGTCACGATGCCGGAGGCGCCAGCGCCAGCTCAGAAGGCGCTGTTTCCCTTTCTTGATCTGCAGGCGCAGTTTGAGCAGGTGGGGAAGGAAATCAGGGAGGCGGTCCTCGGCACCCTGGAGAGCCAGCGCTTCATTCTGGGCCCAGAGGTGGAACGCTTCGAAAGCGCTATTGCAGCCTATATTGGATGCCGGTTCGCGGTTGGCTGCGCCTCGGGTTCGGATGCGCTTTTGCTGGCGCTGATGGCTCTGGGCATCGGGCCGGGAGATGAGGTGGTTACAACGCCGTTCACCTTTGTCGCCACGGCCAGCTGCATTGCACGCCTGGGCGCGAGGCCGGTGTTCGCGGACATTGACCCCAGCACCTATAACCTGGATCCGGCAGCAGTGACGAAGGTGATCAGCCAGAAGACGCGGGCGATGATTCCCGTTCACCTTTACGGGCTACCCGCGGAGATGCCCGCTCTGCTCGAGTTAGGAAAGCAGCATGGAGTGGCGCTTATTGAGGATGCGGCGCAGGCGCTGGGAGCTGAGTGCGAAGGCGTCAAGGCCGGGAACCTCGGCCGCATAGGCTGCCTGAGCTTCTTCCCGTCCAAGAACCTGGGAGGCGCCGGCGACGGGGGCGTGATGACCAGCAACGATTCCGAGCTGGCAGAGAGGCTGCGAACCCTGCGCGTGCATGGCAGCCGCAAGAAATACCATTGCGAAATACTGGGCATCAACAGCCGCCTGGACGCCCTGCAAGCCGCAATCCTCAACGCTAAGCTGCCGCATCTGGAAGCGTGGACTGAACAACGGCGGCGCAACGCGGAGCACTATCGCTCGCTTTTCCGGAAATTCGGCCTGGAAGGGCGTGTAATTCCACCCCGCACACCCGACGGCATGCGCCACGTGTACAACCAGTTCGTGGTGCGCGTGCCGGCCCGAGACGAGCTCCGCCAGCACCTGCAGCGCCGCGGAATTCCCACCGAGATTTACTACCCGGAGCCACTGCACTTGCAGCCGGCGTTCGCCTATCTGGGTTACAGAAGCGGTGACTTCCCCAACGCCGAGGCGGCCAGCCGTGAGGTCCTGGCCCTGCCTATCTATCCGGAATTGACGGAGCAGCAGCAGGCGGCGGTGGTCAGCGCCATCGCCGAGTATTACGAATCAGAATGAGCTTGAGGACACAAGAAAGGTCACTTCCATGACTTCGGTTGCAGTGGTGGGTTGCGGGTACTGGGGGAAGAATCTGGTTCGTAACTTTCATGAGTTAGGCGCGCTACGCTGGATGTGTGACGTGCGCGAACCGGTGATGCATGAACTGGCAGGGAAATATCCGGCTCGCATGAGCACCAGGCTGGAGGAGGTGCTCGCCGATTCGGAGGTGGAGGCAGTCGCCATTGCCGCGCCTGCCAGTGAGCATTGTGAGCTGGCCTTGCGCTGCCTGCAGGCGGGAAAACATGTGTACGTGGAGAAGCCCTTGGCCCTGCGCGTGGAAGACGGCCGCCGGATGGTGGAGACGGCGCGCAAGTGCGGACGTCTGCTGATGGTGGGACACATTCTGCAATATCACCCGGCGATACTGAAGCTCAAGGAACTGATCAACCAGGGAGAACTGGGCAACATCAAGTACATCTACTCTTCCCGCCTGAATCTGGGGAAGCTGAGAACGGAAGAAAACATTCTGTGGAGTTTTGCTCCGCACGACTTTTCCGCCATCCTGTTTCTTTTGGATGAAATGCCGGTGCGCATCTCCAGCCATGGAGGCACGTACCTGGATTCGAACATTGTGGACACCACCATGACGGTGTGCGAATTCAAGAGCGGAGTGAATGCCCATATTTTTGTGAGCTGGCTCCACCCCTTCAAGGAGCAGAAGTTGACCATCGTGGGGGGCAAGAAAATGGCCGTGTTCGATGAGGCGGAGCCCGAACACAAGCTGGTTCTTTATTCGCATCGCATTGACTGGATCGGGCGCGCGCCCGTGGCTCACAAAGACGGCGGGCAGCCGGTGCCGCTGCCGGATGGGGAGCCGCTGCGCTCCGAGTGCCAGCACTTCCTGGACTGCGTTAGTTCCGGAAGCACCCCGCGGAGTGACGGCGAAAATGGCCTGAAGGTGCTGCAACTGCTGGCGGCCTGCGGACGCTCGCTGAGCCGGCAAGGGCAAGCGGTGGAAGTGGAACCGTCTGAGCCCGCTTATTTTGCCCATTCCACAGCCGTGATTGACCCGGGATGTGAGATTGGAGCGGGCACCAAGGTGTGGCACTTTTCTCACATCATGAGCGGCTGCCAGATCGGGAACAACTGCAATCTGGGCCAGAACGTCGTGGTCAGTCCGGAATGCCGCATCGGCAACAACGTAAAAATCCAGAACAATGTTTCCGTTTATACCGGAGTAGAACTGGAAGATAACGTCTTTTGCGGCCCTTCCATGGTATTCACCAACGTAATCAATCCGCGCAGCCACGTCCTTCGCCGGCACGAGTACAAGCGAACGCTGGTGAAGGAGGGCGCTTCCATCGGGGCGAATGCCACCGTGGTGTGCGGCATTACCCTGGGGCGCTACAGCTTCATAGGAGCGGGCGCGGTGGTGACCCGCGACGTGCCCGACTATGCGCTGATGGTGGGCGTCCCCGCGCGGCAGATCGGCTGGATGTGTTACTGCGGAATCCGGCTGCCGGACCGCGTTTCGCTGCCCACTTGCCCGGTCTGCCATCGGCGCTACCTGGTGGCGGGCAACGCCCTGACCCCGCTGCCGCCTGAAGCAGCAGCCGAAGCCATTACTGCTGCACAGCCCGTAGCCGCCTGAAATCGGGTTACCCCTTTTGCAGGTTGCGGAGGCTTTGGCTCCCTCCCCCGGGGCCGTTGTTAACCGAATCATGAACTTCAGGAGGGCCCGACCATGAAAGTTCTAGTTGTAGGGGGTGCGGGATATCTGGGTGGTGCTGTCGTGGACCTGTTGCTTGCCAGTGAGCACCAGCCTCGCGTCTACGACGCGCTGCTCTACGAAGAGTGTTACCGCAAGCCCGTGGATTTTGTGTATGGCGATGTGCGCGACACAGAGCGACTGGGGAGGGAACTGGCCTGGGCGGACGCGGTGGTCTGGCTGGCGGCCGTGGTTGGCGACCGCGCCTGCGCCCTCAACCCCACGGCGACCAACGAAATTAACGAGAAAAGCGTGTGCTGGCTGGCTAATAATTTTCGGCGGCGGGTGGTGTTTACCTCCAGTTGTTCGGTGTATGGGGCGCAGAATGGCGGCGCGCTGACAGAAAACTCCGAAATCAACCCGCTGTCGCTGTACGCTTCCACCAAGGTGACGGCGGAGGGTCACCTGCGGGGCAAGAACGCCATCATCTTCCGCCTGGGAACGCTGTTCGGGGTGGGCGACACCTATTGCCGGTTGCGGCTGGACCTGGTGGTCAACACTTTTGTGGCGCAGGCCTTCCGGGAGGGCAGGATCTGCATTCACGGCGGCAATCAGTTCCGCCCCCTGCTTCACGTTTGCGATGCGGCCCGCGCCGTGATGGACGGTATCACCTCGTCACATACCGGTCTGTTTAATCTTCATCGTCAGAACGTACGCATCGGAGACCTGGCATTCCAGGTGCGCAATCATTTTCCCGATCTGGCCATCGAAACCATTGACGTGGCACTGCGAGATAGCCGCAACTACCGCGTAAGCAGCGAGAAGGCTCAAACCCGGCTTGGTTTCCGGCCCACCCGCTCTCTGGATGAGGGGATTGAACAGGTCAAAGATCTGCTGGAATCCAACCGTCTCAAACAACTGGACAACCCGCGTTATGCCAACGATCGCTTCCTGGCCAGCGCCGAAGCGCAAGCCGCAGTGGCGACGCGAGATCAAAGTTCCGCCGCAATCAGCGGCGGCAACGGGCACGGCCCGGAAGTGGGTCCACCGGCTGTTCCCCACCCCAGCGATCACGAGAAAACCGCCCTTGCGGCGTAACAGAAACAGGAGTGTACGTAATGCCGACGTTACCCGATGTGCCCTTCCACCGCGCTTGCCTCGGGCAGGAAGAAATTGAAGCCGTCACCGCTGTTCTCAAATCGGGCTGGTTGACCACCGGGCCCAAGGCTTTCCAATTTGAGCGCGAGTTTGCCCAGTACGTGGGCTGTAAACATGCTGTGGCAGTGAATTCCTGCACGGCAGCCTTGCAACTGGCGCTGGAGGCGCTGCAGTTGAAGGCCGGGGATGAGGTGCTGGTCCCCACTTACACCTTCGCGGCCACATCGGAGGTGGTCACCTATTGTGGCGCTCGACCGGTACTGTGTGACAGCGTCCGGGAAGGGTTCAACATTGACGTGGCCGAGGTGGAGCGCCGCATCACCCCTAGAACGCGGGCACTGATCGCGGTGCACATTGCGGGCCAGCCCTGCGATTTGGATGCTCTGCGGCAGGTTGCCGACCGGCTCCAGCTGCACCTGATCGAGGATGCGGCGCACGCCTTGCCGGCCACTTACCACGGCCGCCGCGTGGGCGGTATTTCCGAACTCAACGCGTTCAGCTTCTACGCCACCAAAACCCTCACTACCGGCGAAGGCGGCATGCTCACCACCGACAACGACGATTACGCCGCCCGAGCCCGCCTCATGCGACTGCACGGCATCAGCGGCGATGCCTGGAAGCGCTACTCCAAGGAGGGCTCCTGGTACTACGAAGTCATGGCGCCCGGTTACAAGCTCAACCTTCCCGATCTGCTGGCCGCGATCGGACTGGTGCAACTGGCCAAGAGCGATGAGATGTGGCGGCGGCGGGCGCAGATTGCCAGCCGGTATAACGAGTTCTTCTCGCGCTTCGAGGAGTTGGAGATGCCGCCGACCTCTCCGGATACGGTCCATGCCTGGCACCTCTTTCTGCTCCGCATCCGTCCGGAAAAGCTGAACATCGGCCGCAACCAGTTCATTGAGGAGCTAAAGGCTCGCGGAATCGGAACCAGCGTGCACTTCATTCCCCTGCACCTGCACCCCTTCTATGCGGAGGCATACGGCCACAAGGCGGGCGATTTCCCCAACGCGGAAGACTCCTACTCGCGCTGCCTGTCGCTGCCCATTTTCCCCGATATGACAGAAGCGGAAATGGAACGGGTTATGTTAGCTGTAGGCGACATTGTCGAACACCATGGCCGGCGCCCACAGCCGGTGGCGGCATGAGCGACTTCGCTACACCCCGGTTATTTACCGCCTGCCCGGCGGCGGAGCCGGTAAGCCGCTGGTGCCTCTCCGCAGGCAAACGCGGCTTCGACGCTGTGTTTGCCGCCCTGGTGCTGCTCTGCGGGCTGCCGCTCATGCTGTTGATTGCGGTTCTCATCAAGATAACTTCGCCGGGTCCCATCCTGTTTCAGCACACGCGAGTGGGGCAAGGCGGTGTTCTCTTCTCTCTGATCAAGTTCCGTAGCATGAGTATTCGCGCTTCCGGGGGATCGAACCTTACCCGCAGCGGCGACTCTCGAGTCACGCCTGTGGGCCGCTTCCTGCGGCGCACCAAGCTGGACGAATTGCCCCAGATGTACAACGTGCTCCGCGGCGACATGAGCCTGGTCGGCCCGCGGCCAGACGTGCCCGAGTTCATGGACACGCTCAGCGACGATCTCCGGCCGGTACTGCTGCTCCGCCCGGGCGTCACCAGCCTGGCCAGCATTAGCTACCGGGACGAGGAAGCAGTGCTGGCCGCGGTGCCGGCGGAGCAGATGCGAAGCTTTTATATTGAGCAGCTTCTGCCTCGCAAAATCGCGCTGGACCTGCAATACGCGCGCGCAGCCAGCTTCGCCAGCGATCTGAAATTGATTGCCTGGACAGCCGCGGTGATGTTACCGCTTCACTCGGCGAGGACTCGATGAAACATCTGGCGCAAGTCTCAGCCGATGCAGGCGCCTTGAGATGGAGTCAAGGCTCTGTCCTGGTTCCGCTGAGTTGCGGCCTGCTCGCCGCCATCGCCGTGGCCTGGCAGACTTGGCCCCTGCTGGCGGTGATGGCCGCTGTGCCATTCATTTTGTTAGGTCCCGTGGAATTTGCCTTCGGCCTGCTGGCGCTGGCCGTTCCTTTCGACACGGTGACCATGCTGGGCCGAAGCTCGATGACGCTCAGCTTCCTGGTAAGCGCGGTCAGCGGGGCGGTGTTGCTGGCCAAGACCCTGGCCGGCCGGCGGCTGGCGCGGCCACCCCGCGCTGCCTTGTGGTTTGTACTCTTCTCTGCCTGGACAGCGATGTCCACGTGGTGGGCCATTGATCCCGCGCTGAGCACGCAGCGGCTGCCCGGTGCGGTCGCGCTGGTGGCGCTTTACCTGGTGGCTGTCTCCATGGTCATAACCCGTCACGAATTTCGGTGGATAACGGGAGCAGTGGTGCTGGGCGGGACCCTGGCAGCGATGGTATCCCTTTACCAGCTGGCGCAAGGGGTGAACGTAGCCGGCCGCGCCTCCATTGTGTTCGGCTCGCTGGCCACCAACCCCAACGAGCTCGCCGCCAGCCTGATCCTCCCGCTGGCGCTCGCCATAGCCGGCGTGCTCTCGACGCGAGGTGGCACGCGCACGCTGCTGGTTGTGGCCACGGGCTTGATGCTGTTATGTACCCTGCTGACCATGTCGCGCGGCGGGCTGGCCGCCATTGGAGTGGCGGCCGCGGTGTTTCTCTATCGCCGGGGGATGGACAAACGGCTGCTGGCGGTGCTGGTGTGCGCCGCACTCTTCCTTTTGATTGCGCCCGATTTGTTTAAGACGCGCATGGAAGAGGCGCTAGCCAGCCGCGGCCAGGGGCGGCTGGACATCTGGCTGGTGGGAGTGGAAGTGGTAAAGCACAATGGACTGCTGGGCGTGGGCCTGGACAACTTTCCTCTCGCCTTTTCCCGCTATGCCGGTTATCAAGCGGTTTTCCGCTCGTTCTCCATGGCGCCGCACAACATCTACCTGCAAGCGCTGGCTGAAACCGGAGTACTGGGCTTGCTGTTGCTGGCCGCTGCCTTGTGGGCGCAGACACGGGAACTGGCTGCAGCCAAGGGAGCTTCGGTTATGGTGGTGGCGTGTGAAGCGGCGGCCTGGGGAATCATGACCCACGCCATGGTGGCCAATCTGCTTTGGCGCAAGGTGTTCTGGTTCGTGTGGATTGTGGCCGCTATTGCCGTCCAGCTGGCCCGGAGCGAAGCGGTCAGGGTCCGCGCGGCAGAGCGCGCCTCTGCGGCTTAGCCCTCCCCCTTCGGCATGCTTCCTCTAACTGTCAGAGGCGAAAATACAGGTCATGAAAAAGGGGCGGCTAACAACCCGCCCCTGCAATGGCTTCTTTGCTTCCAAGTCAGTTCGGATACTGGAATGCACCCACATCATATTCGCTGCCCTGGGGTCGTGGCTGGCCAAGGAAGTCGGTGCGCGGCGCACCGTTTGCCGTCCCCTTGCGGTTGGGGCTGCCAGATTGCAGACGGTAATCGCCGCTGCCGCTGCCCTGGTAATTTACGAACATAGGATCGGCGGTGATGTCGTTTGTATGGGAGATCGTGGTGTACCAGTTGCCGCCTCCATTACTGTAGACATTGTTGTGGTCAATCACATTGTGTGATCCCACACTGTTGAAGGCCACGAAGCCATATTCCTGGTTCTTGTAGGAGATGTTGTTGGTGAAGGTGTTGTAGTCGGCGACGTTGCCGTTGTAGGCTCCCAGGGTAAAGCCCCGATAGCCGCCAAAGACAGTATTGCCGCTGACCACGTCATTGTGGGGATTGCCGGTGCCACTCTTGCCATCCCAGACCTGAATGCCGATCTTGGCGAAGTTGAAAATTACGTTGTTAGTGATGGTGCAGTAGCTGGTGGAGATGTAGATCGCCTGATTATCGGTGTTGCCGCCCCAGGTGGTGGCGATGTCGTTAATCACGTTGCCGTCCACCTGGGTGTAATTGGCGCCGCCGCCCG
>JBLMXE010000174.1:0-2950 GCA_050257615.1 Chlamydiota bacterium
TCGCCCGCGTAGATGCCCTGGCGGAGCGCGTCAGCCACCGCATTCGCGACGTGGGCGACACCGCCCAGACCATTTACGCGCTCAACGTTACGCTGTTCGAGGAAGAAGGGCTGCGCGGCAACCGCGAAGACTACTACGATCCGCGCAATTCTTTCATCAACGACGTGCTCGACCGCCGCCTGGGCATTCCCATCACCTTGGCCCTGATTTATATGGAGGTGGCGCGGCGCATCGGCTTCCCGCTGTTCGGGGTAGGCATGCCGGGACACTTCCTGCTGAAGCACTACGACGTTGAGGGGCGGCAGGTGTTGATTGACGCCTTCAACGGCGGCAACATCCTTTCCATGAAGGACTGCCAGCGGCGGCTGAACGAGATTTATGCCGGGCAGGTGCCGTTCCAGCCCGAGTTCCTCATGTCGGTGAGCCGGCGCCAGATGCTCACCCGGATCCTCAATAACCTGAAGGGGGTGTACCTGGCGGCCCGCAATTTCCGCAAGGCGCTGCCCATCGTGGATCTGGTGCTGGTGATTTATCCGCGCTCGCCCGAGGACGTCAAGCAGCGCGCGCTGCTGCGCTACAGCCTGGGCCAGATGCGGGGGGCGGCGGAGGACCTGGAAGTGTATCTGAAGATGTCGCCCGACGCCTCCGACGCCGACGAAATACGCCAGACCGCGCTCTCCATCCGAAGGACGCTGGCGACCATGAATTAGCAGTTGTCAGTTTCCAGTTGTCACTTGTCAGTTCCATCCTGCCGCATTCGACAAACGCAGCAGCCCTGTAGCCATCTCGTAGAGACCAGGTGAAAGTAGGCCGCCAGTTCACTAGCGGGGATGGAACCATACTGCGGGTGGAGTCCTGTGGGGACGATCGCAAAGCGCCTTCAGTCGTCCTTACAGGACTCTAAGAAACACCCACCCATACCCGCCACTGAAGTGGTGGGCTACTTTCATGTTGTTCCTAACGGAACACACTGAAGTTGCCGCTGGGAGTCCTCCAAGGTGCCTGATCTGGTTTTTCTGACAACTGAGAACTGACAACTGGCGACTGCTACTGGGGCTGGGCGGCTGCGGCAGGCGCCGGCGGCTGCTGGTTTTCAGCGTGCACGGGAGCGAGGGGCAGTTTCAAGACGCCCTTGAGCAGGTCGAGTTCCTGGTTAGAGAACTTGGTGTGGTACTCGGAGGAGTTCAGCGCCTGCTCGCGCTGCTGTGGATCCATTTTGCGCAGGTCGCGGATGGCGCCGGCCATAAGCTTGCGGCGGGCGGGCGGCAACTGGCGGATCTTGGTGAACACGGTTTTGGCAGCCTTTTTCTGCGCGTCGGTCAGGTGCTCCCAGGTTTCCATGCGCCGGAGAATAATCTTCTGCCTTTCCGGGGGCAGGGAACTGAAGCGGCGCAGCTGCTGCTGCAGCAGGATTTGCCGGTCGGGCGGCAGCTTCCTGAACTGGGGATCATTCTCCAGTGCCTTCTGCTGCTGGTCGGGCGGCAGGTCCTTGTATTTGCGCAGCCAGTCGCCGGCATGATGGACGGGACGGCGAGAGTGAGCGGCAGGCGAGGAGGCGTGTGTTCCGGAAGGCGGAGCTTGGGATGGGCGACCCTGGGATGCGGCCAGTTGAGGGTATAGGCTAAAGCCCAGGAGCAGGCCCGCCAGCGCCATCAATTTACCAAAACTCTGCAACCCGCCATCCCCGTTTCTAGCCGCAGGCCGCGTTCGATTTCGCCGTTCGAAGCGCCACCCGTTAAGGAGTCACGTCGTGCTGAACCTCCAGCTGATCCAGTACGTCAAAGTCAGCGTAGAGGTCATGATTCTTGTCCAGCGCCTGCAGGTCGCCCACCGCGGTGCCGGGCTGGGCGGTCACATTGATCTCCCAGGAAGTTATGGCGCTGGGACTGTTGTTCAAATTCTGCTCGTGAAGGAACAGGCTTACGCCGACGAAGAACAGTGCCGCCAGCGATCCCGCCAGCGCCGGCTTGCGCAGCCAGGCCAGCCAGTTCCTGCCGGGAGCGGCTGCCATCTCCTCCCGCAAGCGGGCATAGAGCCGCGTCTCGAAATAAGGCGACGGCTCGGGCGCTTGCCATTGGTCGAGCAGAGCCAGCGTGCGGCGCAGATTTTCCAGCTGGGTCGCGCACTGCGGGCACTGGCGCAGGTGGACCTGCGTCTCAGGCGATGCGACGGCGACCCCGCTCGCCACATCGGGTAGAAATTCACGTACTCCATTGCAGTTCATATTCGCCAACCTAAACAAAATCTTTCAGCTTCTCGCGCAAACTCTCGTAGGCGCGAAACAGAAGCGATTTGGTCGCGGACTCGCTCAGGTGCAGCACCTCCGCGATCTGCCGGTAATCCATGCCCTGGTACTTGTGCATGATGACCGCCATGCGCTGGCGTTCGGGCAGAGCCTGCACTTGGCTGCGAATGGCCGCCAGGCGCTCCCGCCGCAGGATGTTCTCCTCCACGTTGGGTGTGCCGTCAGGCAAATCCGGCATCAGCCCGGTTTCGGCGTCGGGCACGTCCAGGCTCATGCTGACTTCCGGCCGCTCGTGGCGCGTGTCGCGCGCGTGATTCACCGCCAAGTTGGTCGCAATGCGATACAGCCAGGTGGTGAACTTGGCGTTGGCCGTGTAGGTCTCGCGCGAGCGATAGACGCGCAGAAAAACTTCCTGCGCCAGATCTTCGGCCGCTGCCTGGTTGTGCGCCATGCGATACATGAAGCTCAGCATGGGGCGGCGATACTTCTGCACCAGGAAGGCGAAGGCCTGCTCGTCTCCCGCCCGGACCCGCAGCATGACTTCGGCATCGTTCAGACCGTCCAGCAAGCCGGGAGCGGAAACCGCTGGAGCAGCGGGGCGGTCTAGCGTCGCCGTGCCTGGCAAATGCGGCGCCATGGCAACGCTGGTCACACTAGTCGAAACCCGTTCCCCAGCAGAAAGTTGCGGCGAAATTTCGCTGTCCG
>JBLMXE010000175.1:0-4370 GCA_050257615.1 Chlamydiota bacterium
TTCGCGGAGGCGCCGAACGCTCCCATTATTACCGCACTGCGGGCGGTCCGGCACTCCAAGCTGGCAGAAGCGTTGCGAGCCACACAAGCGGCACGAGCTGTGCTCCTGGGAATGCATGAGCGCGGGAGCCGCCGGGCCAAACCCGCAAGATCAGCGGTTGCTGAGCGCCGGGAAGCTGAGCCGGCCTTCGCTACGGCCGCTGTCGCCTGATTCCTGCTGGGATCGGCAATTCTATTCTTAGATATGCCCACCTTTGCCGCGGTTGATATTGGGGCAAACTCGGTCCGCCTGAAGATCGCGCGCCTGAGCAGCCGCCGGCTGCAGGTGATCCACGAAGACCGCCAGGTCACGCGGCTGGGCGAGCAGGTGTTCAGCAGCGGTCTGCTCTCGCCGGAGACCATGGCGGAAACCGTCAAGGTGCTGCGTCGTTTTCATCGCGCGGCACAGAAGCTGGGGGTGGAGACGGTGCGCGTGGTCGCCACCAGCGCCCTGCGCAACGCCCGCAACCGCAAGAGCTTTGGGGAGTGGGTTTACTCGGCCACGGGATGGCAGGTGGAGGTCATCTCCGGCATCGAAGAAGCCCGGCTCATCCATCTGGGCCTGGTTTCCAACCTGCGCATAACTTCCTGGCCAGTGCTCATGGTGGACCTGGGCGGAGGCAGTTGCGAGCTGACGGTATCGGCACAGAAACACATTCAGGAAACGGTAAGCCTGCCTCTGGGAGCAGTGCGGCTTACGCGCGAGTTCTTGCGCCATGACCCGCCACGGAAGAAGGAACTGGAACGGCTGCGCGCCTTCGTGGACCGCGAACTGGGGCGCGTCGCGAAACGAATAGCCAAGGCAGGGGTGAAAGCGGTGATCGCCACCTCGGGAACAGCCGCGGCGCTGGCAGCGGTTGCGGCCAGCCGCTATCCCGGCGGAGGCCACCAGGGGGCCAGCTTTGTTTCCGCGGCCACGGCGGCGCGCATTGCCCGGCTGCTGGCGCGCCGGAAAGTGGAACAGCGCATCAGTTTTCAGGGCATCGGGCCACGGCGGGCGGAGATTATCGTGGCCGGAGCGGTGGTTTACGCCGAACTGCTGGAGCGCTGCCGATTGCGCAATTTTCGCTACTCTCCCCTGGGCCTGCGCGACGGACTGCTGGCGCAAATGGCTGCCGATTATGGCCGCAGCTCCAAGTCGCAAGAGCAGATTGCCGCCGAGCGCTGGGATTCGGTTCTGCAGTGCGCCCGGCAATATGGGGTGGAGTTGCACCATGCTCTGCAGGTGCGGGAGTTCGCCCTGCAACTGTTTCGCCGCCTGCAGCCGCTGCACGGACTGCCGCCGGAATACCAGGAATGGCTGGCGGCCGCGTCCATGCTGTACGAGGTGGGCGTTTACATCAACCGCAATGGCCGCTACCGGCACACCTATTACGTTATTTCCCACTCCGATATTCTCGGCTACGCTCCGCAGCAGCGCCTGATTATCGCCGCCATCGCCCGTTATCTGGGAACCTCCGTTCCTTTGCCATCCGACGCGCCCATGAAGGCCGTTCCTTCAGGAGAGCGCCGCAAAGTGGCGCGCGCCTGCCTGTTGTTGCGGCTGGCGCGCGCTTTGAATCTGGGGCACAGAGACGCGGTTCGCAGCTTGCGGGTGCAGTTGCAGGATTCCAAGGTGAAGCTGATGGTAGTTGCTAAACGCGGCGCCGACGTGGAACTGGAATTGTGGGCGGTGGAAAAGGAACGCCGCTATTTCCGCGAAGTCTTCGGCCGCGAGCTCTCAGCCGCCGTCGCCTGAATGGCGGCCACAACCTTGGGCGTCAAGCACCAGCGCAGCGCTCCCCGGTTGCGCTTGCTATCCACCTGAGCGACGGCGCCCTTGCGCAAGATGACTTCGGCTTCGCCTGCGCCGTGAGTAATAGAACGTCCCAGAAACTCGCTGAGATTAGGGTTGTGTCCTACCACCATGATGGCGTCCATCTTGGCGCAGCGGGCAATAAGATCGCGAAACTGGGAAAAGCTGGACTCGGGGCGCAGCGCAGGATCCAGTTGCAGCTTGCCTTCATGGCCCATCTCATTGGCCACCAGGGCGGCGGTCTGGCTGGCGCGCTTCAGCGGGCTGGATAGGATGGCATCCACCTGCACTTGCAGGGCGGCGAGGGCGCGGCCTATCTGGCGGCACTGCTCGATGCCGTCTTCGTCCAAGGCCCGCTTCTCGTCCTTCCTCGGATTGCTTACACTCTGGCCGGCACTGGCGTGACGCAAGAAATAGATGATCATAGTTATTTACGCCTGCAGCAGAAGTTTGGGTTCGCCTTTTCGTCTGGGAGTGCCCGGCACGGGGATATCGGCAGCCGTCCGCTTGCCCTCGGCCACTTCGATCAGGAACTGCTGGGCATTGAAGCTGGGCGCAGCCGGCTTGCGATGCCCACGGCCAACCTGCCAGGCACGCACATAAGAACCATCGGGGCGCAGGATACGGGCCTTCACGTCATCCGCCAGGTAGGCTTCAAGAATCTCCTGGCGCAGCCGGTGACGCAGTAGGGGATCGCGGATGGGGAACAGCACCTCGACTCGTTCGTAAAGGTTGCGCGGCATCCAGTCGGCGCTGCCCACGTATATTTCTTCTTCTCCGCCATTGGCAAAACAGAAGATACGGCTGTGCTCCAGGAAGCGTCCGACGATGCTGCGCACGCGAATGCGATTGCTCACGCCGCGCACCCCGGGGCGCAAGCCGCACATGCCGCGCACAATGAGGTCCATTTCCACGCCTGCCTGCGAAGCCCGGTAAAGCGCGCCAATAATGGTCTTATCAAGGAGGCCATTCATCTTGGCGATGATGCGCGCCGGCCGGCCATGCCGCGCGTGATCGGCCTCGCGCTCGATGAGTTCCAGGCAGCGCTCCACCAGGTTAACGGGGGCCACCATGAGCGGATCGTATCTGGACTGCTCGGCGTAAGCGGTCAGATAGGTGAATACCTGATGCACGGCGCTGGTGAGTTCTTCGTCGGCGGTGAGCAGGCTGAGGTCGGTGTAGAGGCGTGCGGTGGAAGCGTTGTAATTACCCGTACCCAGGTGCGCATAACGGCGCGTGACCCCATCGGGATCGTGCCGCACCACCAGGACGAGCTTGCAGTGAGTCTTCAGCCCCACCAGGCCGTGAAACACCTGCACACCCGCGTCCTCCAGGTCACGCGCCCAGCGGATGTTGGAAGCCTCATCGAAGCGGGCTTTCAATTCCACCACCACCGTGACCTCTTTCCCTGAGCCGGCCGCGGTCACCAGCGCCGGCACAATCAGTGAGTGCTCCGAGGTGCGGTAGAGGGTCTGCTTGATGGAAACCACCCGCGGATCGGCCACTGCCGACTCAATCAGCGAAACCACCGAGTCGAAAGAATCATAGGGGTGGTGCAGAAGGATGTCGCGCTGGCGTATCTCGTCAAACAGGTCGTGCGACTTGGCGGTAAGGTGCAGTTCGCGAGCTACGAAAGGTTTGTACTTGAGATCGGGACGTTCTACCTGCTCGTAAAGGCTGAAGAGCCGATGCAGATTGACCGGACCCTGCGTGTAGAAGACCTGAAAAGATTCCAGACCGAAATTCGAGCGCAGGCGCTCGACAATGTCGGGGTCGGCATCGGCATCAATCTCCAGGCGCACGGCCGCCCCCTTGCGCCGGTTGTGCAATTCGCTGCGCACAGACTCCAGCAGACTGCGCGATTCTTCCTCCTGCAGATAGAGGTTGCTGTTGCGGGTAACACGAAAGGCCGCCGAGGAAAGAATTTCGTATCCGCGGTACATGCGCACCGCATGATTGGTGACCAGGTCGGCCAGGAAGACGTAATCGTGGCTGTCTTCCGAGGGAATGCGAATCAGGCGGGGCAGGGCGCGGGGCACGGTCACGACGCCGGTGTAGATCAGCCCGGAGCGGCGGCGGCGGCGCAGCAGCAAGGCCACGCACAAAGCCTTATTAATGACGCGCGGAAAGGGATGGGCGGGATCCACCGTGATGGGCGTGAGCAGGGGATCAATTTCCCGCTCGCAGTATTCTTCCGCGAAGGCGCGGGCACGGGGGCTCAGTTCGTGCATGCCGAGAACGCGAATACGCTGCTCGGCAAGAGCCGGCAGCAGCTTCTCATTCCAGCAGCGATATTGGTCGTCCACGAAGCGATGGGTCTCGACGGCGATCAGGTCACGCTCCTCGGCCAGAGTGAGGCCATCGGGGCCGCCTTCGGTGTGACCGTCCTCAATATGCTGCAGTAGAGCAGCTACCCGCACTTCGAAGAATTCGTCCAGGTTGCTGGCGGTAATGGAGAGAAACTTCAGGCGTTCCAGCAGCGGGTTTTGCTCATCCTCAGCCTCTTCCAGGACCCGGCGGTTGAAGGCCAGCCAGGA
>JBLMXE010000176.1:0-6619 GCA_050257615.1 Chlamydiota bacterium
TGCAGGATGAACCAGGTGACGGCGGCGGAGTTCATCCCGCTCCCCAGCATGGAGATGAGGTTGGCGGTGAACACGTACCGCAGCTCGCGCTTTTGCAGAATAGTGCGCATGAAGGATGAGACTTAGATGAATTTTCGGGTGGGGAAGCCGCGAATCTTTATTAGAAACGGAAAGGCGCGGCTACGCAATTGACGGAGTGGCTTCGTACCAACGTAACCTTGAGTTCAGCACTCGCCAACAGCCGCCTACCAACTACCTGCCGTCCTGCTTTGGCCAATGCACTTGGCGGCCGCGGCACAGCCACAGCGCATAAATGATGAGCAGCAGCATTTCCGGTTCGATCGCGTGGCGGTAGCGCGGTGCAGGGAAGGCAATGTAATAAGGAATGGGATAGACGAGCAGGGCGCAGGCCAGCAGAAATGTTCCGCGCACGCGATTTCGGAACGAGAGCCAAAGCCCGGCAAATGCCGCCAGCGTGGAGATCAGAAATGCAGTATGGCGCGCCGGAGCCATGCTCCAACTGCGCACGAGGGCCATCTGGGGATTGCCCGCCCAGAAATAAAACACGCGCTGAACAAAGAAGCCGAAGAACTCGCTGGGTTGGCTGCGAATGAACCCAAAAGCGGCACGTTGTTCCGCTTTCATGTACGGCAGTTCGCCCATGGCGGCAAACTTCCGCATGGCGCGCGGATCGTTGCCGGGATGCTCGGAGCGCGCCCACAGGCCGCCGGACTCCGGGTTGTTGGCCATGTGGACTTCCAGGCCGAAGTTATCGCGAATGAAAACGAACTGGCCAAAGGCGCGGTAGTTGCGTACCAGCCAGGGAGCGACCACCAAACAGCAGAGCGCCACGGCCAGGGCGATGTTGGCCAACCCGCGCTTCCGCCACCACAGCCAGGCCAGCGAGAACGGCAGAAACGAGAGCAGCGTGGGATTGGTCAGCGCGATCACGCCCCACAGCAGGCCCAGCAGCAGCCACTCGCGGCGGCGGGAGTTTTCCTCCAGGCGCAGTGCCAGCAGGATGGCCAGGCTCAGCAGCAGCGCCGAAAGGCTGGTCTCCCACACAATTCGCACCGGCCAGTAAATGGCATACGGGAACAGCGCCCAGGCCCAGGCCGCCCAGCGCGCCGGTTGCGGGCCGAACAGGCGATCGCCGATGCGGTAAACCGTCAGGCAGGTGAGCGCCGAAAACAGACTGTTCAGGGCCAGGATCACCCAGGCAGAGGCCAGCGTGTAGACGCCGAATACTTTGAAAACTCCCGCCAGCACAAACGGATAAAGCGGCGCTTCCCAGGCGCTGGGTCCGGTCTCGAGATCGGTGGGATTGCCAAAGCCGTGGCCGGTCGCCAGCGAGCGCGCGATGCGTCCCATCTCCCAGCCGAATTGAAAATGGTCGCGCCGCGGGGTGATGCGGTAGGTGTGGCCCACGGTGATCACCAGCAGGCGCAGCAGCAGGGCCACCAGCACGATGAACGCCGGGGAGCGGAAAAGCTTTTGTTTGGAGGAGAGTCCGGGGCTGACCGGCGCCTTGGGGGAATACTTCGCCTCAGCCGCGTCCAGACTCATCTTGTGCTCGAAGCTCCCGAGCCAGTCTACCACCCCATGATTTGCGGGTTACAATCGAGCCCAGCCGTCCTAATGATCTATGGAGCACTTGATCTACCTGGCCTGCGGGCAGCGGACCGTGCAAGTGCAGGCTCTCTATGCGGCGTACTCGGCGCTGGCCTGGAAGGGCGAGCTGCAGCTGCAGGTACACGTGTACAGCGACGCGCCCGCCGGATTTCAGCCGCTCGCCGGTCAGATCCAGCTGCACGAGCTGAGCGCGGAGAAGGTGCGGGCGTGGCGCGGAATGGGGAATTATCCCTTCCGCATGAAGATCGCGGCGCTGGCGGAGGCGGCGGGCGAACATTCTGAAGACCGTGTTTTATTCGCCGACTCCGACACGTTCTTCTTTGCCGATTTCGCGCTGGTCTTCGCCCGTATTGGCCCTGGCAATGCTGTGCTGCACCGCAAGGAATATCCGGTACTGAGCCATTCCACTGGCCAACTGCAGCGCTTTCGCAGCCGCATGAGAAAGTTTCATTTTCGGGGCAGCGCGATTGATTTGAGTGCCGACATGTGGAACTCGGGCGCCATCGGCCTCCATCCCTCGCAGTTTCACCTGCTGCACACAGTGCTGGCATTCATTGACGCGATTTCGCCGCATTACAAAAAGCAGCTGGTGGAGCAGTATGCGGTGGCCTACTTCCTGCAGAAGAACGCGCAGGTGCATGCCTGCGACGACGTGCTGTTTCATTACTGGGAACAGAAGGCGGAATATCAGCAGGTAATCGAGCAGCGGCTGGGGAAGTGGAAGCCTATGCCGCTGGAAGACGCGTTGGCCGAACTGCGCGCCGAACGGATCCTGTTGCCTCCTTATCAGCCCCGGCACGGCTGGGTGCGGCGCCTGAGCGACCGGGTGCTGGGGAGGGAGGAAGCTGGAGTGCAGTAACAAAGGAGCCACTTCCTTTCGCCGCGGATTTTCGCCGATTAACGCGGATAACACCAAGCTAAAGGGGCTGAATGCTGAGTGCTGACTGCTGAGTGCTCAATTGGAAGCTACCCTGATGCCACATGCTTTCGGGTCCCCTTCGTGTCCTTTGTGGTGAATAAAGAATTTGCTCTTAGGTGAGAAGGGCGCTAGCATGGCCCGCTCCGGATACTGCGGGCACTCCAGCGGGTTCCTTGCCGCCACGGACCGCCCGCCCCCGGGTACCGGCATTTGCGGAGGTGAGAAATGGTTCGCGTTCGCTGGTCGGCCCTGTTAATCCCCGTCTTGCTGGCGGCCTTCGCCCAGGCCCAGCTGGAAAAAATCATTATTCCGGCGGGCACGCCCGAAGACCAGGCCCTGCAAGCTATCAGCAATCAGACTGATGCCCAGAAGCGCATACCCATGCTGCAGGATTTCGTGCAGAAATTTGCCTCCAACCCGCAGGCTGTGGCCTACGGCAACTGGCAACTGGCGCAGGCCTATTCCAGCGCCGGCGACAACGCCAAAGGGCTGGAGGCCGGCGACAAAGCGCTGGCGGCCCAGCCTCACAATCTCGACATCCTGGTTTCGCAGGCTGGAATCGCGCAACAGCTCAAGGACTGGGGCAAGGTGGTGGATTATGCCGTGCGTGGTGGCGAACTCTACAACGCCACCTTCGGGAAGGCGAAGCCTGGCGAGAGCCCGAGCGACACCGACAAGCAGTCATACGAGTTCCTGGAGGCGGCGGGCTACAACGCGATTGCCGCCGAGCAAGACGCGAAGACGCGCATGGCTTACATTGAGCGCTATACGCCGGCCTTCCCCAGCTCCAAATTCGCCGCGCCGATTTCGCAGTACGCCATCTACAGCCTGCAGCAACTGAATCAGCCGGAGCGACTGGTGGCCTACGGGGAGAAGTCGCTGGCCACCGATCCCAACAGCGTGGCCACGCTGATCCTGCTGGCCAATGCTTATTCCGAGGAGCCCAAGGGCGCGGATCTGAATAAGGCGATCACCTATGCGCGCAAGGCCATCGAACTGGCCAAGGCGGATGCACCCGACGCCACGCGCCAGCAGAAGTTGTCGGCGGGGGTAGCGCACTCCGCGATGGGCTATGCCCTGATGCGCCAGGAAAAGACGCCCGCCGCAATTACGGAATTCAAGGCGGCAACCACGCTGCTGAAAGAAGACCCGGCTTCCTACCAGATGGCGCTCTATCGCCTGGGCTACGCCTATGCCAAGCTGGGCCGCCTGACGGAGGCGCGTAGTACATTAACTGAAGCTGCCGGAATTGAGGGCGCCTACCAGCAGCTGGCCAAGGATTTGCTGCTGAAGGTCAACAGTGCCCGGTCAACGAGGAAGAGATAGATGCCACTTGAGCTGCAAGATCGCCAACTCGGCAGAGTTGTGGTGGTGAACGCAACGGGACGCATCGTAGCCGGCCCGGAAGCGCAGATGTTCGAGGCGCACGTGAACAAATTGTGCGCCGATTGCCGCGCCCTGGTGCTGGACGTGGCGGAGGTGAACTTTATTGACAGCAGCGGCCTGGGCACGCTGGTGAGGCTGGCCGCCAGGATTCGCCGCTCCGGAGGCGACCTGAAGCTGTGCGCCGCCCCGCCGCCTGTCCAGCGCCTGCTCAAGCTCACGAACCTGCTGCAGGTGTTCGACGTGCATGAGTCGGAAGTGGAGGCGGTTGCCGCCTTCTACGGGCGCTCCCGGCCAGCTGAGGCCAAATCAGATGCTGGCGCATGCCGGGTGTTGTGCATCCATCCCAGCGTGGACACCCTAGTGTACTTGCGCGAGGTATTGCGGCGTTCCGGCTACGATGCGATCACCACCAGCAATGTTCCCGACGCCATCGTGCTGCTGAAGGCAACGGCGCCCGCCCTGGTCGTTCTCGCCGATGAAATGCAATCCGCGCGCGGCCGGGCCACGGCTGCCATGCTGCAGGAAGTGCGGCCCGGCGTGCCTGTTATTGCTCTGCAGGAGGATTTCTCGCAGCGGGAAGCAGGAGAGGCGGGCGATTGGCTGCTGCAGGCGGTTCGTTCGCATCTGGGAACAGCCAGCGCGGGGCAGCAGAGTTAGCGACTACTGCCGCGTGAGCGCATCGCACAGCTGGCGCGCCTTCACCGCCAGGTTGCGGGCGCGTCCCAGGTCTCCTTCCTCGTTCGCCGAACGCGATTGCTGCATGTAAAACGTGATCTGGCGCACCATGTCCTGCTGGTCGGGCGTGAGCTTGCGATCGGCGATTTTCTTCAGGCTGGCGTCGGTGGACTGCAGCATCTGCTCGGTGGCCTGGCGCTGATGGTTGGCTTCGGGCCTGGGGACGCCGGGCTCCAGTTGGCCGCCGGTGTCGCTGGTGCCGCCACGGCGCACCACGATGCGCTTTGGTCCGGCATCGGCGGTGGTCTCAGGCGATTTTTTGCGCGCCGGCTTCTTGTGCTTCGCCACAGACTTCTTTTTTGCGGACTTTTTCTTCTTCGGAGCCTTCTTCTTAGGGGTCTTGGCGGAGGAAGGCGGAGCCTCGGTTTTGGGCGCCTGCTGCGTGCCCGCCGGAGTGGAAGGTTGCGCCGGCGCCTGCGAGGGCGGAGGCGGAGTGGTGGCGGGCGGAGTCGCGGTGGTCGGACTCTGCGCCGGAGAAGTTTGCGATTGATCCTGCCAGGCCAGCGCCGGCCAACTCAGCGCTGCCAGCAGCAGACAAAGTAGTGCGGGCCGCATCACTCCTATTGTAAACACTTCGGCTGGGCGAAGGTTGTTGCGCAGAGCCGGCGCTTTTAGGTTCTCTGCACCATCTCTGGTGCAAGTCCTAAAGTGTAAAGTGCCGATTTATCACTCGTCACACGGATTGAATGCCTCAAGAGTGCTAAAGCTCTTGGCGGAACAGCTAAAGGCGCGACTTTCACCATCCGACGTAGTACTTTTTGCAAAACTGTAAATCGGCCTTCTCGTGGGCGAGTCGACTTCTCATCACCGAGATATTACAAGCCACATTTCGAACCCGAACGGACAAATGCGAGTAGTTCTCAGCATCAACTGGTAAACCAAAAAAGATCTCGGTGTGAAAGGCTCTACCCTTGTCGCGCCCCGTGATCTCGAAAGAGTAGGAGCTATCAATATTTCCCTTCGCGCTTTCTGCTGTGTAGGACTCAGTCATACCTTTCATGTTCTCGACAACCCACTTGACAACGCTCAATTCCTTCTTGGACAACACAGCCTTTCGGGGTACATACGACTTTGTTGTGTCGTCAAACTCGTCCCATTCCGCACTGTTGTCCGAAAACACACGAATGTAAGTTCTGTCATAGCTTGGCTGACAACAACCAGCGGAGGTCTCGCGAGCTTCCAGCACCACTGAGGGAATATCTTTTCGCTGACCTGTGACTGTTGAGACGACTGTGATGAACAAAAATGCACCCCACCAGGCGATCTTGGCTCTGCTCGTTTTTCTGTTCATATCGGCCTGTTGCCTGCAATTCTAAACATGCATCTGCCGAGGCGCCCGTCTGAGGCAGCAAATGAGCGTGACTGTCGTAATCAGATGGGATGAGAAGCCGCGACATGGGCTGCTATCTGGGACTGCAGCCCGGACGAAGAAACTCCGGTCAGAGCGAGCCGCAGATGCACATCAGCAAGGAGGGCCACCCCTATCTGCGAACCCTTTTGGTGCAAGGCGCGCCGCACATTCTGGGACCGTTTGGTCCCGACTGCGACCTGCGCCGCTGGGGCCTCAAGCTGGCCGAGCGCGGCGGGAAGAGCGGGAAGAAGCGGGCCATCATCGCCACGGCACGCAAGCTGGCCGTCTTGCTGCATCGCCTGTGGGTGAGCGGAGAAGTGTACGAACCGTTGCACAACAGTAGGCGGCTGGTGGTGCCCGCAGTGGCGTAAGAAACCAACACAACCAAAACCAAAAGCCCCAGGGAAAGGGAAAACCAAAGCTTACACGCCGGGTTCCGGTGACTGCGTCTAAGGCCTGGCCAACTTTCATCCCCAGGAATGGAAGAGAGGTCGACTAACAGGTAGCAGCACCGGCTGCAACGAGAACGCCCAACTTGCACCGAGCGGACAAAACTCGCTCACTTAGAGTGCGGATGGAAGGATGGCGACAGTGGC
>JBLMXE010000177.1:0-6084 GCA_050257615.1 Chlamydiota bacterium
CGCCGGTGCTCGGCGGCAAGATTAAGTCGTATGACGACAAAATCGCGCTGCAGGTTCCGGGAGTGCGCCAGACCATCCCCCTTGACACCTTCAAGCCGCCGCACGAGTACCAGGCGCTGGGAGGCGTGGCCGTGATTGCGGACAACACCTGGGCCGCCTTCCAGGGCCGCAAGAAGCTGAACATCGTCTGGGAGAACGGCCCGCACGCCGCCTTCAACTCCGACGAATTCAAGAAGGAGATGCAGGCCACGGCCCGCCAGCCGGGCAAGGCGGTACGCAACGAAGGCGACGTGGATGCCGGCTTTGCGAAGGGCAGTAAGGTCCTGGAATCTGACTACTATGTTCCGCTTTTAGCGCACGCCTCCATGGAGCCCCCAGTGGCAGTGGCCGATTTTCGCGACGGCAAGCTTACCGCCTGGGCCCCCACTCAGGATCCGCAGGCCACGCAGGATGCGGTCAGCAAGGCGCTGGGCATTGCCAAAGAAAATGTGATCTGCCACGTCACCCTGCTGGGCGGCGCTTTTGGGCGCAAGTCCATGCCCGACTACATCGTCGAAGCTTCGCTGCTGTCAAAAAAGGTCGGGCGCCCGGTCAAGGTGGTGTGGACCCGCGAAGACGACATCAAGTTCGATTACTTCCACGCCGTTGCCGCCATGTACATGAAAGCCGCGGTGGACGACAAGGGCATGCCCACCGCCTGGCTGCAGCGCTCGGTGTTCACTCCCATTCCTTCCACCTTCGACGCCAGCGCCACCTACGGCGGCGATGACGAAATGGGCATGGGCTTCACCGACATCCCCTTCGACATTCCCAACCTGCGCGTGGAGAACGGTCCGGCGGTGGCGCATGTCCGCATCGGCTGGCTGCGCTCGGTGGCTAACATCTATCACGCTTTCGCCGTGCAGTCCTTCATGGACGAACTGGCGCACCACGCCGGCCGCGATCCGGTTGAATACCTGCTCGCGCTGCTTGGCCGCCCGCGCATTCTCGACCTGAAGGCCACCAAATATCCCAACTACAACGCCGACTACCAGAAGTTCCCCCTTGATACCGCCCGCCTCCGCAGGGTGGTGGAGGTGGTGGCCGAAAAGTCAGGCTGGGGTAAGCGCAAGCTGGGCAAGGGAAGAGGGCTGGGCATCGCCGTGCACCGCAGCTTTGTGACCTACGTGGCCTCCGTGGTCGAAGTGGAAGTCACACCTCAGGGCGAGGTCCACATTCCGCGGGTGGATACCGCGCTCGATGCAGGGTTGATCGTCAACCCGGAAGTTACCCGCGCGCAGTTCCAGGGCGCGAACGTCTTTGGGACCAGTTTGGCGCTGATGGGAGAAATCACGGCGAAGAACGGCGTCATTGAGCAATCCAACTTCAACGACTACCCCGTGGCCCGCATCAACGAGGCTCCGCGTGAGAACAACATTTACATCGTGGAGAGCAGCGCGCCGCCGGCCGGCGTGGGGGAGCCGGGCGTGCCGCCCTTTGCGCCTGCGCTTTGCAACGCGATTTTCGCCGCCACCGGCAAGCGCATCCGCGAGCTGCCGGTCTCCAAAACGAACTTAAAGGCTTAACCACAGAGGACACAGAGTTTTTCAATTTTTTTCGTCCGCAGGTGAAAGGGCCATTGCCTGGCAGCAGCAATTGCACGGATACCGGCAAGTGAAGCTCAGCTGAAAGAGACATGTAATTTTCTTCCTCTGTGTCCTTTGTGTCCTCTGTGGTTGAAAAACTAGCTCGCCGCCACCGTGAACTCTTTCCCCTTCTCCCCAATCTCGAACACCAGTATTTTCGCTAGCTTCGTCTTGCTCGCGTTGGTCAGGGCGCGATGCACATGCATGGTTGGCTCGTAAAAAATCTCCCCCGCGTGATACGTCTTGATCGGCTCCGGGTCCACCTGGTTCTGGATGGTGCCCTCCAGCACGTAGGCGAACACCGGCCCGGTGTGCCGATGCGGTTGTGAAGTGCCCCCAGGCTCGACGGTCAGCAGGACCAGCCGCACCTCTTTGCCTCCGATGTCGGGCACCGTCTGCTCGAAGAGCCGTTTAACGCCAATCGAATCTTCGCCCTCCTTCCCAGTGGTCGCCAGCAGAAGGTTGCTCAACCCGGCTGCGGAGAAGGCCGCCAGCCCGAGTGCCTTGCCCACTTCGCGTCGTGTCATCCCGTCCTCCATCACCGCAGCTCTTTTATGTGCTCCAGGTCGTCCGCTACCGTGGCTCGCACCCGGTAATCCACATTGCGATAAATCCAGCGAATAATGCCGTTCTTGTCCACCAGAATCAAGGTTGCGTGGTTATAGGGCCCGCCGTCGGGCGATTGATAGGTGGTAAGAAACTTCGTCCCATACAAACCCATCACCACTCGTTTAGCGTCGGACAGAACCGGGAACGGCGTTCCCACCTTCTCCTTGATCCAGCGTGCTTCGTCCGGCGGGTCTGTGCTGATGGCAACAATTTCCGCGTTGGCCGCCTGGAATTCCTTGTAGTGTTTTGTGAACTCGCCGAGTTCCATCATGCAGTACGGTCACCAGAAGCCTTCGTAGAAGTCGAGCAGCACGTCGTGTCCCTCAAGCGACGAGAGCTTCACGGTGTGGCCACCGGCGCCCGGCAAAGTGAAATCCGGCGCCTTTTCTCCCACCTGCACTCGCAGTGGCAAGTAAGGTGCCTGCAGCTTCCCGGAGGCCGCGCTCTCCGCCGGCTTGGGCAGACGTTTTGTGCCCGCCAGCTCTTGCGACGTCTGCTCAATGTTCGACTTGGCAAACTCCTGGAAGAATCCCCAGCTTCCGTATTTCGCCTGCATCTCCGGCAACACCGTTTCCACCAGCGCATCGCCGCTCTTGCCCGCCGCCTGAGCCCGGCCTACGGACGTGCGCAGGTCTACGAGGTATTGCTGGAAGGTTTTTACGTCCAGAGACGTTCCCGGCTCCCCATGTCCGGGCACGAATTTACCGGCGCCGTATCCCACCAGCGTATCCAGGGTCCCGGTCCACGCGCCGGTAGTGGCATCGGTCAGGTTGGGAATGTGGTGATTCCAGAACAGGTCGCCGCAGAACAAAACCCCGGCATCATGGATATAAACGATCGAGTCCCCGCCGGTGTGCCCGGGATAAGACCGCACCTCGAGTTTCCTCGAGCCCAGGTACAGATCCACGCCTTTGTCATAGACCACATCCGGCAGCTTGAGCGACTCCACCCTTGCCTTGACTTCCGGTTTTATCTTGTCGCCCCACCACTTCAGATTCTCCGTGCGCTCCCAGTCGCGGACGTTGCGCTGCGCCAGGATGGTGGCTCCGGCCGCGGCGAATACGTCATTACCGTTCACATGGTCGAGGTGGTAATGGGTGTTGACCACAAAGCGAATGGGAAGCGGCGTGATTTTGCGGATTTCGGCCAGCAGTTGTTTGGCGGCTCCCGGGTCTTCAAAAGTGTCAATCACCGCCACCCCATCTTCGCCCACGACGAATCCGGCATTGGCCCCCGCTTTACCCCCATCCGTGCCGATCGCCGCCCACACTCCATCGCCCAGACTTACCAGCCTGAAATCGGGAGCCGGCCCGCTGGCTGCCAGCGCCAAAGCACTGAGCGCTACTGCCGCTAACACCGCACCTAGGGTCTTTTTCATAACCGCGAAATGCTACCACGTACTTCGGGTTCTTTGTCGCACGGCCAGCCCGCAGCAGCAAACCACTCAGATGATAACGAGTCATACCGACAATTAATTTTCGATCTTCCTCTGTGCCCTCTGTGTCCTCTGTGGTGAAGAAGCCCAGTTGTCCCCGCCTCCTCTCCGGGTGTACATTCGCAGGCTTCCATTCTTCGCCGCTTGCGAGGCACAATGTTGCGCTGCGTCTTTCTGTTCGCTCTGTTATTAGCTATGGCCTTCGAAGGCGTCGCCCAGGATCGTTCTTACGCCCGCTCCATGGTCATCACCGACCGTGGCATCGTGGCCACCAGTCAATATCTGGCTTCGCAGGCCGGCGCCCAGATACTGGCCCGCGGCGGTTCGGCCATAGACGCTGCCATCGCCGCCAATGCCGTGCTGGGCGTGACTGAGCCCATGATGAACGGCATGGGCGGCGATCTCTTCCTCATCTACTGGGACGCCAAAACCGGCAAGCTCTATGGCCTGAACTCCAGTGGATGGGCTCCGCGCGGCCTCTCCATCGAATATCTGAAGCAACACGGCATCACTTCCATGCCCCAGCACGGCATCAACAGCGTGACCGTGCCCGGCGCCGTCGAGGGCTGGAGTGAAGCCCACCAGCGTTTCGGCCGCCTGCCCTGGAAAGACCTCTTTGCTCCCGCCATCTTCTACGCCGAGCACGGCTATCCTGTGGCCGAGTTGGTTCATGCCTATTGGAGCGAAAGCGCCGAAGTGTTTCAGAATGACGAAGCCCGCCGCGTCTTTCTGCCCAACGGCAAAGTTCCGGAGGTCGGCCAGATGTTCGCCAACCCGGATGTGGCCAAGGCTCTGCGCCTGGTCGCTGAGCAGGGCGCCGACGCCTTCTATCGCGGTCCCATCGCCCAGGCCATCCTCAAGACCTCAGCCGACGCCGGCGGCACCATGCAGGCCGATGACTTGGCACAGTTCAAGGCCGAGTGGGTGGACCCCATCTCCATTGACTACCGCGGTTGGCGCGTTTACGAGTTGCCGCCCAATGGCCAGGGCATGGCCGCGCTGGAGATGCTCAACATTATGTCTAACTTCCAGCCCGATCCCTCCGGGCCCCAGGGCACAGTCGAACTGCACAAGAAAATCGAAGCCATGAAGCTCGCCTACTCCGACCTCTACCGCTACAACGGCGATCCGCGCTTCGCCAAGATTCCGGTGCAGGGGCTCATTTCGAAGCAGTACGCCGCCGAGCGCGCGAAGCTCATCAACCCGGACAAGGCCAACTGCAGTGTCCAGGCCGGCGCCCCCTCCAGCGACACCACTTACCTCTCCGCCGTGGACAGGGACGGCAACATCGTCTCCTTGATTCAGAGCAATTACGACCTGTTCGGCTCAGGACTGGCGGTGGAAGGCATGGGCTTCGCCCTGCAAGATCGCGGCGCGCTCTTTCGTCTCGATCCCCAGCATCCCGACGCGCTCGCTCCCCGCAAGCGTCCCTTCCACACCATCATTCCCGCCTTCATGGAGCGGGGCGAGGTGCACATCGGCTTTGGCATCATGGGCGGCTCCAACCAGCCCGTGGCCCATGCGCAGTTTGTCTCTAACGTTGTGGACTACGGGATGAATATTCAGGCGGCGGTTTCAGCGCCCCGCTTTACCGTGCATGGCAGCCGCGTGGACTGCACCGTGCCCATCGAGTCGCGGGTCAAGCCGGAAGTGCTGCAGCAATTGCGCGAGAAGGGCCATGACCTGATGATCGTCGGCGATTACTCTTCTCACATGGGCCGCGGCCAGGCCGTGCTTTACAACAGCAAGACGGGGATCAAGTATGGCGCGTCGGACCCCCGCGCCGACGGCAACGCCGAACCCGAGCCACTGCCCGCGTCCGCCCTTCACTAGTTGCGGCCCAATTTCATTCGCCGCGGATCAACGCGGACTTACGCGGGCGGAATACAGCACGTAGGCTATTTTGGACGTCATGCTAAGACGCTTCAGCGCCGCAGCACCTCGCGCGCACCACTAATGATTTTGTGGCGCGGGCGCCCTCGCCCGCGAACTTGTATTGTTGACCTTGTGGGCGGCGCAACGTACATTGCTCCCGAACTCTCATGACTACTCGGCGCAACTTTCTTCTTGGCCTGGGCGCTTTTGCCCTGCTGCCCCTTGAACGCACTGAACCCGAACTCATCCTCTATAACGGTAACATCTGGACCGTGGACGCGCGTCTTCCCCGCGCCCAGGCGGCAGCCATCTCCGGCGGCCGCTTCCTGGCAGTTGGTTCCAATGATGACGTGCTCCACCTTGCTGCTGGGCGCAGCCGCAAGATTGACCTGGGTGGCAAGGCGGTGCTCCCCGGCTTTAACGATGCTCACAGTCACCCGGTTGAGTCCGGGGTCGAGCACCTGCGCATGGTGGCCTGCGACAAGGATTCCATTTCCGCCATCCACGCCGCCCTTCGCCACCGGGCCGCCAAAACTCCCG
>JBLMXE010000178.1:0-4594 GCA_050257615.1 Chlamydiota bacterium
TCTCCAGGGCGTCGCCCACGGTGAAATCGTCAGCCGTGGTCAGCGAAAGCGCCTGCAGCGCGCCATCATGCAGCACGCTGTCGGGAGTGCCAAAGCGGCGCATGGTGAAGGCGATTTGCGGCCGCGAGCCGTTCGCCATTTTGTGGGTGTAGGTGGCGCGCACCAACCCGGTTGGGCTGGTGCTGTTGCCCACGTTGCCGTCAAACGACAGCGTACCCGTGCTGAACACAGAACTCTGCACCGAAAAGGCCGTGCTCATGTCGCCCGAAGCGGCGGTGTTGAAGTCGTCGCTGGAACCGGCCACGAAGGCAACCTGCCCCTTAAACAGACGATCCTCGCCCGGGGAAACCGTCTCCGGCCTGCCATTGACCATGCGCAGAATGGGGCGATTAGCGCAGGAGCGCAGCGTCCAGTTCCAGTCGTCATCCTCGCCTGCTCCGGGTTTGCGCGGCAGGGTCTGCAGCGCGTCAAATAGCGTGTCCAGAGTCAAATTCACGGCCCGGACGGCGCCCGCCCGCAGGTTGACATTCTCGCGCACGGAGGGCAGGAAGGATGGCGCGGTTGCCCGAATATGGTAAACGCCGGGCAGCAAGCCCTTGGCCGAGTAGAAACCCTTGTCGTCGGTGAATACTTGCACCGCCTGCAGCGACCCGGAGGCCATAATCTCTACCGCTGCCCCCATCTGCGGCGCACCGGCAGCGCTATGCACCCAGCCGGAGATAGTCCCTGGCTTACCCGCGGCCCAGGCGGATGCCGCCAGGACCACTACCATGGTCACGGCCAACCGAAAGAGCTTGCAGGTCTTCAACTCGCTACCTCGCTGGGGGACGTGAGTTTCTACTCAACCGCAAAGGTCACTGTTGGATCGACCGTTTGTTTCGATACGTTGTCGTTCACCTTGATGCTTAAGCGATAAAGGCCAGGCTGCAAAGCGCTGGCCGACAGGCTCTTTTCCAGCGTGAGCTGTTCGCCGACGTTACCCATCTGCTCCGTGGATTCCACCTTGTGCAGCACCGCCTGATTGGTGGCGGCATTGATCAGATTGTATTCGATGGTCGCCTGCGGCTTGTGGGTCTGCTGGTTCACCGACAAGTTATACACCTGCATCCAGAAATTCACTTTCTGGTCGCGCTTGAAGGTGGGCGGCTTGCCATTGCCCGAGCCCAGCCGCGGGCGAACCTTGGTCGTGCCGATCACGAAATTGCCCGTGCCTACATCCCGGTTGGGCACTTTCTCCATATCATCGGCAAGAATAAGAGAGGAAGTAGCCAGCTTGTCTTCGCTGTATTCCGGCACCACGATGCCGCGGCTCCAGGTTCCCATGCGGTCGCCATTCACGTCCTTGACCACCAAGTCAATGCGATAGCGGCCGGGGCGCAGCGGCAATGCCTTCCAGTACACAGCAGCTTTTTCGGTTTCCTTGGGCAACAGCTCGGCTGGTTCATCCACCTTGACCGTGTCCTCAAAGGTCTGCGCAATTCGTCCGGTCAGCGTGGTCGCTCGGCCAAAGATGTGAACCACTCCCGAGGAAACTCCTTCCTTGGTCTGGAAGGTTACGTCCTTGTACTTCATCTGGATCGTAACCGGTACCAGGATGGTGTCGTCGGTCACCTTCACGAAGTCGGTCTGCACGTCAAAGGGCATCAGGTTGACGCTGATCTTGTGGCTGACCACTTCTTCCAGGTCTTTGAACTTCACCACCGGCGGAGCCTGCAGCTTGGCGAACTGTTCCAGGCGATCGAATTCCTTGGCTTGCTCTGACGCCGCCAGGGGACCATTGCCCAATCGCTCAATGCCGCCATTGGTAAAGCGGTTAGCCTTATTCGCCATTCCCATCTGCTCGTAGAAGGTGAGGCCAGCGTTGGGCGTGTAGAGCAGAGCGTCTTTCTCGGAGCGGTCCATGGTCATGTGGTAATCGCCGCACATGCACGTGTCCACGAACTCGATGATGATGTTCTGCCCGATTCCTTCCAGGTAGCGATAACGCCAGTCCTCAAAAGGATAGGTGGAGGTGGTGCCGCCGCCTTCATCAATGGGCCGGTCGTAGGTGCCGCCCGCGGGGTGCGATTCCACCTCGTCGGCGGGGCCGTACATGATGTAAATGCGTCCGCGATCCGTCTTCCATCCCGGAATACCCGCGGCAAAATGCTCGTTGGCGTAGGCAATGCGCCGGTAAATCTCGTCTTTGTAGGGGTTGTCTACGCTGTCGGGAGTAGGGTTCCGCCGCTGCCAGAACTGCTCGATGAACTGATCGCGCTCCTCGTCGTTGCTCAGCTTAAGGAAGGCTTCGCGCTCCTGATCGGTAATGATCCAACGCACGTCCTGATCAAGCCACTTCTTGTAGGTCTTGCTCAGCTCCTGCCGGAGTGCCTTTTCGTTCCTTTTGCGTTGCTTGGCGCTGATCGGACGTTTGAGAGGATCCTGCTCTTTCTGATCCTTGCTGACCCCGTTTTCTTTCCCATCCTGGGAATTTACCGAGGAATTGGCGGGTGATTTGTTCTCGGAATCGGTCTTGGAATCCTGGGCGACGGCCACCACGCCCAGCAAAAGGGACCCCGCCAAAATCGTCGCCAAGACAGTGCGCCGAAAACCCTCTGCTGGCATTGTTGGGCACTCCTCCACAGACGTCTGGTCATTTCATTGTAAGTATTTGATGGCAGTAAAGCAAGGTAGGTCAGGGGGTACGTTCTTTGTAAAGAGGGAAGCCGTCCGAAAAGACCCTTTTGTTCCCAATCAGCTTGGGTGGGCGGACGCTGGAAGCTATTATAAGTGTGGGCCTGCTGCGCAGCTTGCTTCTCGGCCGGTTGACACCAATCGGGCACGGGAGCCCTGCTGGGGAACTTCCTTCGCATTTAGGCCGTATCTGCACCTGTCCACCCCAGTGGATGAGGTGAGACACAGGGGTGCGATGAAGAGCTGGAAAAAAGCGGCAATCGGCGTGGGAGCCGGGCTGCTGCTCGCAGCCATCGTTGGCTTTACCGTCTATCAGAGCCGCAAAAACGTGGTCACGGTGCAGACCGGCAAAGCCCAGGTGGAAGACCTGACGGCAGTAGTTTCCGGTTCGGGCGAAATCAAGCCCAAGACCTACGTCAACGTAAGCGCCAACGCCTTTGGCAAGATCACCAAGCTGTTCGTGCGCGAAGGCGACCGCGTAAAGAAGGGACAATTGCTGGCGCAACTGGAGAACGTGCAGTCTTCCGCCGACGTGGCTGCCACCCGTGCCTCGCTGGAGGCGGCGCGTACTGACGCCATTGCGGCGGCAGCGGCGCTAAAAACGGCCCAGGCCAACCTGGCCCGTGCCCAGGCGGATGACGACCGCGCCAAGCTGGACTGGGTGCGCGCCCAGGGACTCTACAAGGATGCGCTCATTGCTAAGTCCGACTACGACGCCAAAAAAGCGGCTTGGGAAGCGGCCGAAGCCAGTGTAGCCCAGGCGCAGGCGCAGATCGCTCAGTCGCGGGCTCAGCTGGAATCCTCCCAGGGGCGCATCACTCAGAACCAGGCGAACCTGCGCCGCGTCACAGACGTGCTTGATAAGACTTACTATTACGCACCTTACGACGGCCTGGTCACCAACCTGCCGGTGCGCGAAGGCGAAACCGTAGTGATCGGCATCCAGAACTCGCCCGGCAGCACCCTCATGACCATCGCCAATATGTCCATCATCACCGCCGAGGTGAAGGTGGATGAAACCGACATCGTGAACGTGCAGCTGGGGCAGCCGGCGGAAGTCACCATTGATGCCATCCCCACCAAGAGTTTCAAAGGAACGGTCACCGAGATCGGCAACAACGCCGTGGTCCGTTCTACCGGAGTTTCCACCTCACAGCAGACCATCGCTAGTCAGGAAGCCAAGGATTTTAAGGTAGTGGTAACTTTGCAGGATCCTCCGGATAACCTGCGCCCCGGGCTTTCCACAACCGCCAAGATCACCACCGCTACCCGGCAGAACGCGCTGGCCATTCCCATCCAGGCGCTGACCGTGCGCCGGGTATCGGAGCTGCGCGAGAATCCTGGCAAGGGCTCAGTGCAAGCCGCCTCCCTGCCCCTGAACGGCAACGGCGATGACAAGAAGGAAATCCAGGGCGTGTTTGTAATTCGTAACCGCCGGGCGGTGTTTGTGCCCGTGGATACCGGAATCAGCGGCACCACCGACATCGAAGTGCTCAAAGGGCTGCACCAGGGCGACGAGATTGTCACCGGCAGCTATAAGGTGCTGCGCACCATGCGCAACGGAGCCAGCGTGCGCATTGACAATTCCGCTCCCAAGAAGCTGGACGAGGAGGGCTCGTGACCTTCCACCGCCTGCCGCGTCCAACTCTACAGGGCTTCACAGTTAGCAACTTGCTGGCCAGGAGATCATAATGGCAACCGAAGTAGCCGCCATGAGCGAACGCGCCACCATAGCCCCGCCCGACCACTGCATGATCTGCACCGAGGACCTGTGGAAGACCTATGACATGGGCTCGGAACAGCAGGTGCACGCTCTGCGCGGCATCAACCTGCGCATTAATCGCAATGAATACGTGGCCATCATGGGCCCTTCCGGCTCCGGCAAGTCCACGCTCATGAACCTGATCGGCTGCCTGGACAC